>NZ_JBWZET010000078.1:0-3559 GCF_056722145.1 Rhizomicrobium sp.
CGCTGACGGTGGTCGCCTCCTTGCCGCCGCTGGTGGCGCCGAAGTCGACGTCGAACAGGAATTTCGCCGGTGCCGCCATGCGTTCCTCAGTAGATCAGCTCTTCGTCGCTGCGACCCTTGGTGATCATGATCTCGCCCTTGGCGGCGAGATCCTTGGCGAGATTGACCAGCAGCGCCTGGGCCTCGTCGACGTCGCGCAGCCGCACCGGGCCCAATGCCGCCATGTCGTCGAGCAACATCTTGCCGGCGCGCGAAGACATGTTGCCGAGGAAGAAGGCGCGCACCCCTCGTTGGCGCTCTTCAGCGCCACGCCGAGCTTGTCCTTGTCGACGTTGCGCATCAGGGTTTGCGCCGAGCCGGCGTCGAGCTTGACCAGGTCGTCGAAGGTGAACATCAGCGCCTTGATGCGCTCTGCGGATTCGCGGTTTTCCTCTTCCAGCGAGGTGATGAAGCGGGTTTCGGTCTGGCGGTCGAAATTGTTGAAGATTTCCGCCATCACCTCGTGGGCGTCGCGGCGCCGGGTCTGCGACAGGTTCGACATGAATTCCACGCGCAGGGTCTGTTCGACCTTGTCCAGGATGTCCTTCTGCACGCTTTCCATGCGCAGCATGCGCTGCACCACTTCCAGGGCGAATTCCTCTGGCAGCGAGCCCAGCACGCGCGCGGCGTGTTCCGGCTTGATCTTGGACAGCACCACCGAAACGGTCTGGGGGTATTCGTTCTTGAGATAATTGGCGAGCACCGTCTCGTTGACGTTGCCGAGCTTGTCCCACATCGTGCGGCCGGCGGGGCCGCGGATTTCTTCCATGATCTGGCTGACGCGCTCGGGCGGCATCATCCGGGTCAGGAGGCGTTCGGTGGATTCGTAGGAGCCCATCAGCGAGCCGGTGCCGGAAAGCTGGCTGACGAAGTCCACCATCAGCTTTTCGACGAGCGACGCCGAGACCGTGCCCAGGTTGGACATGATCTGCGAGACTTCCTTGATCTCGTCGTCGTCCATCATCTGCCACAGCTTGGCGGAATGCTCTTCGCCCAGCGCCAGCATCAGGATGGCGGTCCGTTCCGCTCCGGACAGAGAGCGGACATCGTCCTTGACGGCTTGTTTGGCGGGACGCGACATCGCTTACACCGGTTGATGGAGCCACGACCGGAGGATGGCGAGGGCCTCCTCGGGGTGGGAATTGACGACTTCGCCGACCTTCTTCACCGACGACTCGCGCACCTGACCTTCGATGCGGCTGATGTCGATCATCGATTCGGCGCGTTCGGGCGGCGCAATCGCGTCGGAGCCGCTTTCGCCGCGGCCGGACGGGGCGCCGAGCTGGCCGGCGACGGGCGAACCGGACCCGGCCACCATCATGGTGCCGCCACCGGGCGCGAGCGGCGCGAACATGCGTTTGACCAGCGGGCGCAGCACGAAGATGCCGATCAAAAGCGCGGTTAACGCGAAGATCGCCGCCTGGATGATCTTGAACCAGGAGCCGCCGTCGAGGCCCAACAGCGGCTTGGGCGCTTCGGTGCCGACCGTGGTGTCGACACGGGCGAACGGCATGTTGACGACCTGAACGAGATCGCCGCGGCCGCCATCGAAGCCGATCGCCGACTTCACCAGGTTTTCGATCTGGGCCATTTCCTGCGGCGTGCGGGCGACGTATTTGCCGTCCTTGTCGGAACCGTCGACAACGACCGCGACCGAGACTTTCTTGACCGCGCCCTGGTTGATCTCGGAGGTTTTCACCGTCTTGGAGATTTCGTAGTTGGTGGTTTCCTCGGTCGCATTCGATTGCGACTTGTTGTTGTCGCCGCCGCCGGCCTGCTGCTGCTGGCCGGGAAGGGCGTTGGCGACCGACACCGGAGCGCCGCCGGCGGCGGAATCGGTGCTGTCGTGCTGGGTGGTCTGGGTCGACCGCACCACCTTGGAATCGGGGTCGAAGGTCTCGCTGGTCTCGTTGACGTGCTGATAGTCGATGTTCGCCGTCACCTGGGCGCGAACGTGGCCCTGGCCGACAACCGAGGCGACCATGCCTTCGACGCGCTGGCGGATGCGGTCTTCGAAATCGGTGGTGTGCTGTTCCTGGGCGGTGGCGACGCCGTCGACGCCCTGAAGGTCGGTGCCGCCGGCGAGGAGGTTGCCCTTGTCGTCGATGATCGCGACATGGTCCGGTGTCAGCGAGGCGACGGCGGCGGCGACGAGATGCTGGATCGCCTGCACCTGGCCCTTGCCGAGCGTGCCGCGGGTCTTGACCACGACCGACGCCGACGGATTCTGTGCGTCGCGCGAGAAGATCTGGCGCTCGGGAACGACGAGATGAACGCGAGTCGATTCGACGCCTTCGATGGTCTGGATGGAGCGGGCGAGTTCGCCTTCGACGGCCCTGAGCCGGTTGATGTTCTGGACGAAGGCGGTGGTGCCGAAGGCATCCGACTTGTCGAAAATCTCATAGCCGACGCCGGCGGCTGGCAGGTTTTCCTGGGCCAGATCCATGCGCAGCTTGGTGACCTGGTCGGCGGGGACGAGGATGGTGCCGCCGTCCTTGATCTCATAAGGCGTGTTGGAGGCTTCGAGCTTGGCGACAACGGCGCCGGCGTCGCGTTGTTCAAGGCCGGAGAACAGGATCGCCTTCGGCGGTGTCGACAGCACGCCGGCCGTGTACAGGAAGAAGGCCGTCAGCGCGGCGGCCACACCCGCCATCACGCCGAACCGCGCCGCTCCGATCGCTTTGATGAAATCCGGCAATGCCCACTCCCTGAAGAGGGTCCGGGAGATGCGCTCCGGCCCTGGTAGGCAAACATTGCCGCGTTGGGAGTAAAGGCGTGCTTAACGCGCGGAAGAAACGCCATAAACTGTTTCGTAAATCCCGCTTAACGAGAAGTTACGCGAACGCACGCCCAGCGGCGTTGCGGGCCGCCGTGGAAGGATAGGCGCGATTTCAGCCGAAAAGAAAAACGCCCGGACGAAGCCGGGCGAAACGTCGCGGTCGATTGCGGGAGGCGCCTTGAGGGCCGCGCCGTGCGGCCCCCGGCGGAGAAGGCGTCCGGCAGGCTGGGCGGCCCGCCGCAGAATCGGTCAGTTGCGGTACTGCTGCACGCGGGTGGCGCGAAGGCCCGGCAGGCCGAAACGGTCGATGGCGCGCTGCCAGGCGAGGAATTCCTCGACCGTCAGCGTATAGCGGCGGCAGGCTTCGTCGAGGCTGAGCAGGCCGCCGCGCACAGCGGCGACGACTTCGGCCTTGCGGCGGATGACCCAGCGCTTGGTGTTCGGAGGCGGCAGATCGGCCATCGTCAGCGGGCTTCCATCCGGCCCGATGACATAGCTCACGCGTCCCCTGCGGTCTTCGCCCATGATCATGAAACTCCTCACTCCACTACCCAGCCCATACGGTAACCGTGCCGCCTTAAAAAATTGGCCACATGAGTGGGTAAGCAAATTGTGAAGGACATCATTTCAATTTGTCGGCATGCCTGAAGGCCCAGCGCCTTTACGAAGTAAAAGCGCTGGAAACCTCCATTAACGCGATCAGCGAGCCATCTGCAGAAGTTCGTCGAGCATCGTCGAAGC
>NZ_JBWZET010000079.1:0-8098 GCF_056722145.1 Rhizomicrobium sp.
CCGTTTCAACCGTAGCCAGCAGGATTCGTTTCTGCCGGTGGTGGAAGACGGCACCGTGATCCTGGTCGGCGCCACCACCGAGAATCCGTCGTTCGAGCTCAACGGCGCCTTGCTCAGCCGCGCCCAGGTGCTGGTGCTGCGCCGCCTCGACGATGCCGCGTTGGAAACGCTGCTGCAGCGGGTGGAAGCCCACACCGGCGAAACTCTTCCGCTCACGGACGATGCCCGCGCCACGCTGAAGGCGATGGCCGATGGCGACGGCCGCTACCTCCTCAATCTCGCCGAGGAAGTGACGGCGCTCAAAACCGTCAAGCCGCTCGATCCTGCCGCCTTGGTGGAAGCGGTGCAGCGCCGCGCCCCGATCTACGACAAGAGTCGCGAGGAGCATTACAATATCATCTCGGCGCTGCACAAATCGATCCGCGGTTCCGATCCCGATGCGGCGCTGTATTGGCTGGCGCGGATGCTGGCCGGTGGCGAGGCGCCGCTGTTCATCGCCCGCCGTCTGGTCCGCGCCAGCGTCGAAGACATCGGTCTCGCCGATCCGCAGGCGATGGTGCAGGCGCTCGCCGCCAAGGATTATTACGATTTCCTCGGGTCTCCCGAAGGCGAGATCGCGCTGGCGCAATGCGTGATCTATCTCGCCACGGCGCCGAAATCGAATGCGGTCTACAGGGCGCTCGGCGCCGCCAAGCGCGCGGCCCAGGAATACGGCTCGCTGATGCCGCCGGCGCACATCCTCAACGCCCCGACAAAGCTGATGAAGAACCTCGGCTACGGTGCCGGCTATCAATACGATCACGACGCCGAAGACGGCTTTTCCGGCCAGAACTATTTCCCCGACGAGATGGAGCGCCAGAGCCTCTACCACCCCAAGGAAACCGGCTTCGAACGCGAAATCACCAAACGCCTGGACTACTGGGCGAAACTGCGCGCCAAACGCGATCCCGGATAACGGTGGAGCCGCGCACCCCTCGCGAACTCCACCGCCGTCCGGAAGAGGTTTGCAGGTGCTTGCGCCTGCGGAGCGCAGCGACCAGCCCCATACCGAACATCGCCACCGATTGTTGGCGCTCGGGTTCGCAAGGGCCGTGCCAGCGACGCTGCCATGCGAATTCAAGCGGTTGCGTGTGGGCGCGCGCGTCGGTGTAAACGGGCAATACGAAATGTTCGTCGTGCAAACGAACGGCGCTGGCCTGTGCCCGGCGATGCGAATCGCCCGCAACACGCCGGCCTGATGCACCGTCATCTTGCCACAATCGCGGGCGAGCATGACGATGCCTGAGGTCCTGGCGCGAAGAGGGGGCAGCCATGAAGTTCCGGAGTCTGTCGGCATTGGTGATCGCGGCGGCCGTGTTCATCGTGGCGCCCGTTCCGGCGACGGCGTCGCCCGCGGGCCTGAAGGCGTTCCGTTCCAACGATGATCTGAAGCAATTTCTGAGACGGGTGACGGCTGCGCGTGCTGCCGCCAACAAACCGCAGGCCGGTGTCGTTGGCGAAGCTCTGGCACCGCCACCACCGCCACCACCTCCAGTTTCCGCCATTGCCACGCAGGCGAAAATCGCGGCGCCGGGCGAAGGCAGTATTACCAACAATCAGGTCCAGGGCGTCGACGAGGGCGACATCGTCAAGGCCAGCGGCGATCTCTTGATCGTGCTGCACCACGGCCGCCTGTTCACACTGTCGATCGCCGGCGGCGGTCTGAAGCCCGTGGACGCCATCGAGGCATCGGCGCCCGGCGTGAATGCGCAGGGCGATTGGTACGATGAAATGCTGATCTCGGGCGCCCGCATCGTCGTCATCGGCTATAGCTATTCGCGGGGCGGCACCCAGGTGAACCGTTTCCGCGTCACGCCCGACGGTCGTCTGTCGTTCCAGGACGCCTATGCGCTCAAATCGAACGACTATTATTCGTCGCGCAACTACGCCTCGCGGCTGATCGGCACCAAGCTGATCTTCTATTCGCCGCGCTATATCCCGTGGAATTTCACCGGCGATCTGGAGCAGGTTTTTCCGGGCCTGAAGCGCTTCGACGATAAGAGTGGCGCCTTCCGTCCCATTGGCACGGCGCAGAACATCTTCATTTCGCCGGGGCAGGGCCTGGAATCCATTGACGCCGTCCATACGGTCGCCGCCTGCGATCTGGTGGCGCCGGTCCTCGCCTGCACCGCCACCAGCGTCTTGGGGCCGCCGGGCCGCGTGTTCTACGTGTCAAAGGATGCGGTGTACGTTTGGGTGTCGGCTTATCATTGGCAGGAGCGCAAACCGCCCACCTCGATGCTGTATCGTTTGGCGCTCGATGGCAGCCGGCCGCAGGCGGTGCGTGTGCATGGCGGCCCGGTGGATCAGTTCTCGTTCGATGACGCCGGCGGTAGCTTGAATGTGCTGGTGCGGTCCGAGGCCGATGGCGAGGCGATGTGGCATTCGGAGCATTCGCGGGGCCAGACCGCGCTGCTGCGGGTCGACCGCGACGATTTCGGCGATGGCACCGACGAGGTCGCCAATCGCGGATATCGCGCGCTGCCCAAGCCCGATGGCGATTTCTGGTCCTTCCAGAACCGTTTTGTCGGTCATCACCTGCTGTACGGCACCGGCGTCGGTTGGGGGGCGCCGCGGGGTGGCGCCAGCACGCTGGTTGTGGTGCCCGTGGACGGCGGCGAGCCGCTGAAGCTCGCGGTGCCGCACAGCATCGACCGGATCGACATCATGGGGCACGACGCCGTGGTGATCGGCAGCGATGCCAACAACCTCGTCTTCTCGGCGGTGACGCTGGCCGGCACGCCGGCGCTCGGGGACCGCTATGTGCTCGCTGGGGCGTCGCAGGGCGAAACCCGCAGTCATGGCTTTTTCTTCAAGCCCGAGCCCGGCCCATCCAACGCGTTCGATGGCGATTACGGCGTCCTCGGTCTGCCGGTGATGCGCACCGCCGATCCCGCGTTCCATCAGTTGTTCCGCGAGTCTGCAGCCGTGGTGTTCGTGCGGCGCACGGCGGGAAAATTCGGTTTGCTGGGCGAACTATCGTCGCACCCGGCCGAGGCGCGCGCCGACGCCTGCAAGGCAAGCTGCATCGACTGGTACGGCAATTCGCGGCCGGTCTTTTATCGCGGCCGCACCTTCGCGCTGATGGGCTATGAAATCGTGGAAGGCGTTTTGGGCGAGCGGGACATGCGTGAAACAGGGCGCGTGAACTTCAATCCCGGCGTGCCGCGGGTGGTCAATTGATCAGTCGGGCCAGACCGTTGTCAGCACCCAGGTTTTGTCGTCTTCGGTGATTTCGCAGGCGATTGCGCCGACCGACAGGCGTTTGGCCTTTTCGCGCTCGACGAAGGCTTTGGTCACGCTCGCCTTCGGAAACGTCTCGACGTCTTTGATCGCGCTCAAGGGCTCGGCCTCTGCTGGTCCGATAAGGTTACGGCACATCCGTTGCGATATGCTGAATTTTTCTATTTGCGGCGGTATGCGGGCTTTCCCCTATATGCAGCATTGCGCGTGCAACTTTGGCGTGCACCCTGCAGCTCAAACGGCCGGCTTGTCGCCGTATCGCAGCACCGTGACCTTCTCGATCGTCACCAGTCCCGACCCCATCATGGTGTCGAGCACCGGCAGGAAGGCGTCGATTTTCTCTTCGGCATCGACGATTTCGATCACCAGCGGCAGGTCCTGCGACAGGCGCAGGATTTTCGCGGTATGCAGGCGGCTCGATTTGCCGAAGCCCATCGGCCCGCGCAGCACGGTGGCGCCGGCCAGCCCCATTTCGCGCGCCTTGACCACAATGGCCTCATACAGCGGCTTGCCGTCGAAACGATCGGCCTCGCCGAAGAAGATGCGCAGGAGTTTCGCGTCGGACGGAATTTTCGTCATGATCACGATCCTTTCAGCTGGTTGATGAACCCCGCGGTGATCGATCCCAGCCAGACCCCGAACATGCAAAGCGTCACCGAGCCGGCAATGTTCCCGCCCGCCGCCATCCATTCGCCGTCGCGGATCAGGTTCAGCGTCTGCAGCGAGAACGAGGAGAAGGTGGTGTAGCCGCCGCAGAAGCCGGTCATCACGAACTGGCGTGTGCCGCCGGAAACCATCACTCGCCCATCGGGAGACGTCAGGGTGAAAACGAAGCCGATGATGAACGAGCCGGTGACGTTGATGAGCAGCGTCCCCCACGGGAAGGTCTCGCCGATGGAGGAGGCGACCAGCCCCGAAAGGGCATAGCGGGCGCCGGTCCCCAGCGCCCCTCCGGCCATCACGAGAAGCAACATCGGCAGGGGCGGCATGGCGAACACTCCGGGGACTGGTAGAATCTGGCAAGGGCTACTAGAACCCCCATCGCGACCCCACGGCAACTCAAAATGGACCGCCAGCTACGCATCGAACGCGACGACGACGGCATCCGGCTGGATCGCTGGTTCAAGCGCCACTACCCGGCGTTGACCCACGGCCGGCTGGAAAAGCTCCTGCGCACCGGGCAGGTGCGGGTGGACGGCGCCCGCGTCAAGGCCGCCGACCGGCTTGCGGCGGGCCAGATGCTGCGCCTGCCGCCGCTGGTCACCGAAGGCAACCTGACCGAGAAACCGCGTCCTGCCGCGCCGGCGATGCAGGGCAGCCTGCAGGACTATGTCCTCTACATGGATGCCTCGGTGATCGTGCTCAACAAGCCGCCAGGGCTGGCGACGCAGGGCGGTTCGGGGCTGTCGAAGCACATCGACGGCATGCTGGATTCGCTGATGTACGAAAAGCGCCAGCGGCCGCGGCTGGTGCATCGCCTCGACCGCGACACCTCCGGCGTGCTGGTGATCGCGCGCACCGTGCCCGCTGCGGCGGCGTTGTCGAAATCGCTGGCGGCGCGCGATGCTTCGAAAATCTATTGGGCGCTGACCAAGGGCGTTCCGGCCAAGAAAAAGGGCACCATCAAGGCGGCGCTGCTGAAGGAAGGCGGCCACGGTCCGCACGGCCGCGATGAGAAGATGGCGGTGCGCGACAGCGACGAGTCCAAGCACGCCATCACCGACTACATGGTGCTGGGCGAGGCGGGCGAGGAGTTCGCCTTCGTCGCGGCCAAGCCGGTCACCGGCCGCACCCACCAGATCCGCGTGCATCTCGCCTTTTTGGAAACCCCCATCGTCGGCGATTTCAAATACGGCGGCGACGCCGCCAAGGGTTCGGGCGTGATTGCCGACCGGCTGCATCTGCACGCCCGCTGCATCGACATTCCCCATCCCGACGGCGGCCGCCTGCAGGTCACCGCGCCGCTGCCCGACCACATGCGCGGCAGTTTCGAGGCCCTCGGCTTCGATCCCGATGCCGAACCGATCCCGTTCTCGTTCAAGCCCGAACCGAAGCCGGAAGCGCGCAAGAAATCCGGCTACAAACCCTTTCTCAAGAAGGCCGGTGCACCGAAAGTATTCGGCACCCGCAACACCGGCGCCAAGAAGCCCAAGCCAGGGAAGAAATGGTGAAGCGCTTCTACAAGGACGTTGCCGTTTCCGCGGCGCCGTTTCGCATTCTGCTCGATGGCCGGCCGGTAAAGACGCCGGCGAAGGGCACGCTCGAATTGCCGACGCTGGCGCTGGCCGCAGCGATTGCCGAAGAATGGCGCGGGCAGGGCGACGAGATCGTGCCCGATGCGATGGGCCTGACCAAGCTTTCCAACACCGCGCTCGATCGCGTTACGCCAATGATGGACGCCGTGCGCGCGCAGGTGATGGCGTTCGTCAACGATCTTCTGTGCTATCGCGCCGAGCGGCCGAGCGCACTCGCGGCGCTGCAAGCGACCGAATGGGACCCGCTGCTCGAGTGGGCGGCGGAGCGCTATGGCGTGCGGCTGAAAACCCGCCCCGGCATCGTCCACTTTGCTCAAACGGACGAAACCATCGCCGCCCTGCGCGCCGCCGTGGACGCCTTCGATCCCTTCGCGCTGACCGCGCTGGCGACCGTTGCGCCGATCCTCGGTTCGCTGGTGTTGACGTTGGCGCTGGCCGAAGGCCGCCTCGATGCCGCCGCCGCCTTTGCTCTCAACCAGCTCGACGAGCGTTTCCAGGCCGAGCGCTGGGGCCACGACAAAGAAGCCGACCAACGCGCCGCCGCACTGCTGGCGGAAGTGAAAACGGCGGAACGGTTTCTCAAATTGGCGCACGTTTCTGCCCCCACGGGCGCCTGAATTTCTCAGCCTGCACTTGGACCGTGGGGGAAGTCCCGCGCCAGCGGGCAAGGGGGCTCGCGATTGCCTGGCGCGCGGGGGCAGAATGATCGTCTGCGCTTAGCCGGGGATGACAGCCCATTTCCCCCGCTCTACAGTTTCCCCGCTTTTTCCGGGGAATCGCCCATGAAGCGTGTCATCCAGGAACTCGAAGAGCGGCGCCGGCGGGCGCGGCTCGGCGGTGGCGAGGCCAAGATCGAGGCCCAGCACAAAAAGGGCAAGCTGACGGCGCGCGAGCGCATCGAGCTTCTGCTCGACCCCGGCTCGTTCGAGGAGTTCGACATGTTCGTCGAGCACCGCAACCACGATTTCGAGTCCGCCAAAACGCGCATCCCCGGCGATGGCGTCGTCACCGGCTGGGGTACGATAAACGGCCGCATGACCTATGTCTTCGCCAAGGATTTCACCGTCTTCGGCGGCTCGACCTCGGAAGCGCACGCGCAGAAAATCTGTAAGATCCAGGACATGGCGCTGCAGAACCAGGCGCCGATCATCGGGCTTTACGACGCCGGCGGCGCCCGTATCCAGGAGGGCGTTGCCGCGCTCGCGGGCTTCGGCGAAATCTTTAAGCGCAACGTCATCGCCTCGGGCGTGATCCCGCAGATTTCCGTCATCATGGGCCCGTGCGCCGGCGGCGATGTCTATTCGCCGGCGCTGACCGATTTCATTTTCATGGTGCAGGGCTCGAGCTACATGTTCATCACCGGTCCCGACGTGACGCGCACCGTGACGCACGAGGACGTCACGCCGGAGCAGCTCGGCGGCGCCAAGGTCCACACCACCAAATCCTCGGTCGCCGACGGCGCCTACGAAAACGACATCGTCTGCATCGAGGAAATCCGCCGGCTCTACGATTTCCTGCCGCTCAACAATCGCGAGAAGCCGCCGCATTTCCCCACCGACGACGTCCACGATCGCGTGGAAGAGTCGCTCGACAGTCTGGTGCCGGAAACGCCGAACAAGCCCTATGACATGAAGGAGCTGATCCTGAAGGTCGCCGACGAAGGCGATTTTTTCGAGATCGCGCCCGAGTTCGCCAAGAACATCCTTACCGGGTTCGGCCGGGTGGAGGGCAACACCGTCGGCTTCGTCGCCAATCAGCCGCTGGTGCTCGCGGGCGTGCTCGACAGCGATGCCTCGCGCAAGGCGGCGCGGTTCGTGCGCTTCTGCGATTGCTTCAACATCCCGATCGTGACCTTCGTCGACGTGCCCGGGTTCCTGCCCGGCACCGCGCAGGAGCATGGCGGCATCATCAAGCACGGCGCCAAGCTCTTATATGCCTACACCGAAGCGACGGTGCCGAAGGTGACCATCATCACCCGCAAGGCTTATGGCGGCGCCTATCTGGTGATGGCCTCGAAGCATCTGCGCGGTGATGTCACCTACGCCTGGCCGTGGGCCGAGATTGCCGTGATGGGTGCGAAGGGCGCGGTGGAAATCATCTTCCGCGGCGACAAAGACGCCGATGCGGTGGCGGCGCGGGTGAAGGAATACGAGGACAAATTCTTAAACCCCTTCGTTGCCGCGAGCCGCGGCTGGGTCGACGAAGTCATCCGCCCCCACAACACGAGGAAACGCGTCGCCGGGGCACTCAGGATGCTGCGCAACAAGCGCGTTGACGCCGTGTGGAAGAAACACGGGAATGAACCGCTGTAAGATTGCAGCTGAGGACTAGGAAATATGGACATCAATATTCCAGAGAAAGCTTCTTCGGAGGCAATACAGTTTTTGCAACGACTTTTTGGTTCCGTTGCAGAAGCGTCCGAGTTTCTGGGTGACAAAATCAGGTTTGTAAGGTGGAAGTCAGCAGTTAGGCGAATTGAAGCAGCACAAAAGTTTGCGAAAGAGGCGGGAGTTCAGCCAAAAGAGGTGCCCCTCAAATTTCTAATACCCTTTATCGAGAAG
>NZ_JBWZET010000080.1:0-35010 GCF_056722145.1 Rhizomicrobium sp.
GTGAATAGCCACGCGGCAGATTACTATAAGTTTCGATCCGCGCTCCCGCGTGGGGAGCGACGCGCTACCAGTAACGCCATTGACCGTCACGGACTGTTTCGATCCGCGCTCCCGCGTGGGGAGCGACAAACGATAAGCCAGACATGATGCGAGCACTCGATGTTTCGATCCGCGCTCCCGCGTGGGGAGCGACCTGCTTGACGTAACATATTGATGAACCGGAATAAATGTTCGTATTTGCGCGAACCTCCTTGCGAATGTGCCGCCGGAACCTTGCAGCACTGTCCCGTTTCGGGATAATTCACAATTTCAAAGAGCTTGCGGCTGCGCAAACCTGCTGGGAAAACGTGTTCGCTTGGGGTTCGCGTGGGCCGAACTTCAGAAAATGAGCGGGCCTTCGAGGTCCGCGACCGGCTTGGCGCCGACATGGTCAACGCGTGCCTTGCCGTTGGCACCCAGGCGGTAGAATCGCAGACTATCCCGTTTCGGATCGATCTCGTCGATCAGCCGTGCCCGCAGAACCGCCCATTGCGCTGGATCAACGTCGCACTCGAATACCGAATTCTGCACGCGCTGTCCAAAATCTAGGCACATCCGCGCGACATGCCGAAGACGCTTCTTGCCCCAACGGTCCTGCGTATTCACATCGTAGGTGATGAGCATCAGCATGGCCGCTACTTCCAAATAAAGGCGGGGTAGCCGTCCAAATCGCCGCGTAAATGCCGCGCCAATAGTTGCGCCTGAGCATGAACGAACAATCCGAACGGCATAGCTTCATCGAGGAACGGATGGCGGGCTTCGTCGCGCTTGCGTTCCTGCCACGCCACCAGAACGTTCTTGCGAGCCTCATCAGTCAGCCTGACACCGCCGCCTTCCTCCATCACAAAATCCTGAGCGCCGACTTGCCGCCGGTTGATAAGGCTGAGCGCCAACCGGTCGGCCAGAACAGGGCGGAACTCCTCCATGAGATCTAGAGCAACTTCCCTGAAACGCGAGTCGGAAGGGATTCCCGCGGCGGTCTGATTGTGATTCGATTCTGCCGGTTTTGACCGGAGATTCGGTATGGGCAGGCCCTACAGCATGGATTTGCGCGAACGGGTGATTTCCGCGGTCGAGGGCGGAATGTCGACGCGGCAAGCGGCGGCGCGGTTCTCGATCGGGATAGCGACGGCGGGCGCCTGGGCGCGGTTGAAACGGTCCACGGGGGCCGTCGCTCCATCTCGGCAAGGCAAGCCGAAGGGGTCGGTTTTGGATGCACAGGCGGACTTCATCTTCGCCCTGATCGATACCGTGCCCGATATCACCTTGGAAGAGATTGCTGAACGCTTGGCGCGCGAGCGCGGCGTGAAGGTGGTATCGACCGCGGTGTGGAAGTTCCTCGACCGGCGCGGCATGACGCATAAAAAAAGACCGCCCATGCGAGCGAACAGGAACGTGCCGATGTGAAGGCGGCGCGCCAAGCCTGGTTCGAGATGCAGCCCGACCTCGATCCCGAGCGGCTGATCTTCATCGACGAAAGCGGCTTATCGACCAAAATGGCACGTCTGCGCGGTTGGGCTCGGCGGGGAATGCGTTGCCGGGCTTCGGTTCCGCACGGACATTGGAGTACGACGACCTTCGTGGCTGGCCTCACCTTATCGGGCATGTGTGCACCCATGCTGCTCGACGGAGCGATGGATGGCGAAGCCTTCAAGGCGTGGTGTGAAGAGATGCTGGCGCCGGTTCTGCGTCCGGGCGACACCGTCATCATGGACAACTTGCCAGCCCACAAAGTCGCTGGCATCCGCGAGGCCATCGAAGGGGCGGGAGCGACTTTGCTCTATCTGCCGCCCTATAGCCCAGACTTCAATCCCATCGAAAACGGCTTCTCCAAGCTTAAGGCCCATATCCGAAAGGCCGCTGCCCGCACCACCGAAGCACTCCAGGCCGCCGTCGCCAGCGCGCTCAAAACCTTCCAGCCCCACGAATGCGTAGCCTTCTTCGCCCATGCCGGATACGACTTGGATTAACGGGAGTCTGCTCTAGTGGAACCAGATGCGCGCGCCGCATTTTCATGCGCTCCGCCGGAATTCGCCATAGCGGTTCGGGGCCGTCCAGGCATTCGACTTCTGACCATCTAGCAAAACGCAACTCTGCCGTTCGCACGAAAGTCAGCACCACCAGTCTCATCGCAAGCTGAGTGACGGTGTCGCCATCGTAGGTGTCGAGCTTGGCCAAGAAGGCAGGAAGTTCGCTGGCCGGCATCGCTGCGCGGTGTTTCGCCGGTTTGGCGGGTGCGAGGGCCCCTTTGATGTCTAAGGTGGGATTGCGGCGACATCTAGCGGTTGCCACGCTATAACTAAAGATAGCGCTCGCCATTTGCATGATGCGCTTAGCCATTTCGATCGCGCCGCGCTGCTCGATCTTTCGGATGACATCCAACACGTCGATCGGTTCGATGTCGGCGATTGGCCGTTTGCCGAGGAATGGCAACAGGTCTTCTTCCAAGCGGCTGCGTAAGCGAGAAGAGTAGCTTTCGACCCAGCCCGACCGATTGAGTTCGAACCACTCGTTCGCCACAACTTCAAACGTGCTACCCGCCGCAAGCGCTTGCTTGCGTCGTTCCGATTTGCGCACCGCGGACGGATCCTTGCCGTTCTGTAACAACTCTTTCGCTGCATCCCGTTTTTGACGAGCTTTTTGCAGCGACACATCGGGATATTGGCCCAGCGCGAGCGTCTTCTGCTTGCCGAAAAAGCGATAGGAGAGGCGCCACAGCTTTGAGCCGTTGGAGGACACGAGCACATGCAAACCCTCTGCATCGCTGACCTTATAGGCAGCGGTCTTGGCTTTCAGAGAGCGCAGTTTCAAATCGGTCAGAGGCATTTGGGAACCGCTTGAGCAGGTGTTGGTACTTTCGGAAAATTTGTTGGTATGAGGGCCGAAATTTACCAACAAACCACGCGGCTTCCCACGGACATAAATGAGCCGAATGGAACAGCAAGTATTTGAAATTTAAGTATTTTCCGAACATTCGCGAACGGCAGCGAATACCTGCGAATGAATGCTTGGTGGGCCCGGCAGGACTCGAACCTGCGACCAGACCGTTATGAGCGGCCAGCTCTAACCAACTGAGCTACAGGCCCCACCGAAGCGCCAGCCTAGAGCGCCGTCGCGGCAGCCTCCATAGCAAAATTCGGGCAGCGAACGCCACTTTCGCAGCTCGAGCTAGCCTGGATTATGGTGTCGCGTCGAGCGGCACGATCGGATGGCTTTGCGGGCCGCGTCTGCATTTATCCCGGTTCTAGCGGATTTGCCGGTGCGCCGCGGCCCGCACTGGGATCATCGCCTGGGGCTCAACGAAAAGGCCGGGAGAGGCTGTCTCCCGGCTTCGTCAGGCGTCGCGGAGCCCGCGGCCTACTTCTGCTTCTGCAGCTTTTCGATCTGATCCATGATGTTGTTCATGCGGGCAATCAGCGCCTTGTAGGGTTCGGGACTTGCCATATCGAGCCCGGCCCGGCGATAGAGCTCGTAGGGATAATCGGAGCCGCCGGCCTTCAGCATGTCGATGAAGTGGGTGCGCGTCTTGGCGTCGCCCGCTTCGATGCCTTTGGTGAATGCCGCCGCACCGACCATCGAGGTGGCATACTGGTAGACATAGAAGCCGTAGTAGAAGTGCGGAATGAACGCCCATTCCACGCAGTATTTCGGGTCGATCTTGGTCACGCCCTTGTCGTCGCCATAGTAGCGTTTGAGTAGACCGCAATAGATTTCGGTCATCTTGGCGCCGGAGAGCGCGTTGCCCTTCTCAACTTCTTCATGCAGGGCGAGCTGGAATTCGCCGAACATGGTCTGGCGGAAGAAGGTGGTGCGGATCAGTTCCAGCTCCTGGCCGAGATAGTAGAGCTTCTCGTTCTTGGTCTTGGCGTGCTTGACCATGTAGTCGGCGAGCAGGAATTCGTTCGAGATTGACGCCGTCTCGGCGGTGAAGGTCGAGTAATTCGAGTTTTCGTAGGGTTGATTGGACGTCGTCAGCAGGGTGTGGACGGCATGGCCCCACTCGTGCACCAGCGTCGACAGCGACTGGTAGTCGTCGTTGTGGTTGAGCAGCAGGAACGGGTGCACATCGTAGGCCGAGCCGTTCATATAGGCACCCGATGCCTTACCCGGGCGCGGCAGCACGTCCATCCAGCGGCCGGCAAAGCCGCGCTGCAGCAAGGTGCGGTATTCGGGGCCATAGGCCTTGGTGACGTCGAGCGCGATGCGCTCGGAATCTTCCACCGTGAAATGAAGCGGCGTATCGAGCCGGAACATCGACGGATACATGTCATAGTAGCCGAGATCGCCGTTGATGCCGAGGAGCTTCTTCCTCAGTTTCAGATAGCGGTGGAAGGTCGGCAGGCCGGCATTGGCCTGGGCCACCAATTGGCGATAAACGGCTTCCGGCATGGCGTCGGCGAACAGTGCGTCGCTCAGCGCATTGGGGAAATGGCGCTGTTTGGCGTCGAACTCAGCCCCCAGAACCTGGGTGTTGAGGGTGGCGCCGAAGGTGCCTTCGTAATTCTTCCAGGTCCCCCAGAAGGCGTCGAACACCGCCTTGCGGTCGTCGCGAATTTCGGATTGGCGATAGCGGGAATACTCCGCCTGATCGAGATGCGCGACTTTGGTGCCGTCGCTCAAGGTCACCGACGGGAACGGCAGTTCGCCGTTGGAAAGCTGGCTGTAGATGTTGTCGGGCTGCGCCATCAGGTTGCCGGCGGCGGCCATGACCTGCTCGGCTTCGGCACCGAGCGTGTGCGGGGCACTTCTCAGGATATTGTCGAGCCAGAAGCCGAAGCGCTGCTTCAGTTTCGGGTTCTCGGCTTCGAACGCCTTCACCTTGTCGGCGCCGATGGCGAGGATTTCCGGCGTCAGCCACGCGGTCTTTTCGCCGAGCGCAGTGCCGAGATTCTGCGCCAGCTGCCGGCGCTCCTGGTTTTCCGCCACCCGCACGTCTTCGTCGCCCTTGAGCGAGGCATAGACGGCAAGCCGGTCGAGCTCGCGCCGGGCATTGGAATAGGCGTCGAGAGCGGCGTAGAGGCTGGCGGCGTCCTTGCCGAGCGTGCCCTTCAAGGCCGGCAGCTTGTCGATGGCGGCAGCGGTTTTGTCCTTCGCCGCGGTCCAGGCGGCGGCGGTCGGATAAATCTCGGTCAGGTCCCAGACATAGGCGGCCGGAACGTTGTCGGCAGCGTGCGCCGGCACGAGCGCGGTGGACAGCACCAGCGCGGCGGCTAGGGCAAATCGTTTCATGGAGGCTCCCCTCGGATAGTGTTGCCGCGGTTTTACGCTATGCTGCGCCGGAAGGCATTCACATTCTCGTAGGCGGTTAACCATGAAACGGACGGTTGTAAGCGTTGCGGCGATGCTGCTTGCAGGCGCAGCGGTCGCGGCGCCGGCACCGCATTTGTCCGTAACGGCGATGAGCGTCCTGCCGGTGGTGGACCGCACACCCTATGACGAAAGCGCCAACGCGGCGGCAGCCGTGGATGCCGCCTTCGCCCGGGCAAAGAAGAGCCATAAGCGGGTGCTGATCGATCTTGGGGGCAACTGGTGCGGCGACTGTGTCGTGCTTGCTAACATCATGGCCCTGCCCGAGATGAAGCCGTTCATCGCCGCCCATTTCGAAGTGGTGAGCGTCGATGTCGGTCGCTTCAACAAGAACCTATCCGTTCCGGCGCGCTTCGGCCTCACCGACCGCCTGAAGGGCGTGCCAACGGTCTTGATCGCCGCGCCCGACGGAAGCCTGATCAACCGCGGCGATCTGTTCGCTCTGGCCGATGCCCGCAGCATGACCCCGCAAGCCGTCGCCGACTGGCTGGCGCAGTGGGCGAAGTAGGTTTCAGCGCGGTGTTGCCGTCGCCGTGATTTTCGCCGACGATGTCGGCTCGGGGCAGGCGATGGCGCCGGTTCCGGCCGGATTGGGCACCAGCGTCAGCACCTGTTCCAAGGGGTGACCCTCGGCAGCCTCGAAATTCGCCGCGACGCGGGCGCAAAATAAGGCGTCGCGCATCGAGCGGAGCGAGGCGTTGTTGGCGAGCTCGGTCTTGAAGAGATTGTAATCGTCGAAGCCGCCGCGCGGATTGGCCGTGATGAAGAAGGCGAGCAGGGTACGGTCGGAGGCCTGCAGCGCGGCGCGGTGCGTCAGCACGAAATTGTTGTAGGCGCCGGCGGCCTTGCAGGCGAACGCGGCTACCATCATTTCCTGCTGCAGCGCCGCCGTCTTGAGCGCCGCCGCATCCTGCTGGCGTTCGCACGCCGGCGTCCCCACCGCCTTGGTCACTGCCAACACCGTTACCATTACCGTTGCCATAATGCGGCGCATGAGGCCCTCCTGCCCGATCCCGAGAAGAGCTTAGTCGCTGGCAACCAATATGTAATACGAACAAATACCGGCGCCCCTGATCGATGCTGAGGGCGACCGCCATAGTATCGATAAAGCCTTCTTCAACCAGTCGCAGGGTGTGGGCGGCGCAAGCGTCGCCGAACCGTGTGCTTCAATCGGCAGCGGCGCCACAGCATTTCCTGAATTTTCTGCCGCTCCCGCAGGGACTCGGATCATTGCGGCCGGGAAGGGGTGACTCGTCGCTTTTCCGGTTGGGATGGAAGGCGTTCATGACATTTGCCGGCGGCCGCTTGGCGCGGAATTCCGCGGCCATGAAACGCATGGCGGGATCGATGTGGGAGAAGAATTTCTTGTAGCCGGCGCAGAGGTAATTCAGCCCGGACTCGCCGTCCGGAGCGTTTTCGAAGCGATTGCGCGGACATTCGCCGTTGCAGGCAAAGCGCACCGAACAGTCGCGGCAGCAGCGCGGCAGACTGCCGGACTTGTCTTGGCCGAACTGGCGCTGCTGTTCGGAGCCGACCATCACCGCCAGAGGCTGCTCCATGATGTTGCCGAGGCTGTTATCGGGGAAAACATAATGGTCGCAAGCGTACAGCTCGCCGGTGTGTTCGATCGCCAGCGCATCGCCGCAGGTCCGATTGTACGGTGCTCGATGGCACTTCGCCGTCGCCGCTGCTGGTTCCCGCCGCCACCAAGCAGGCGCTCTTTCTCGGCCATGACGGCAATCTTTCCAACATAGCCGGCATTTTCGATCTGCATTGGCGCTTGGCTGATCAGCCGGACGCGACACCGCCGAATTCGGCGCTCGCTTTCGAGATGCTGCGTTATTCGCATGGGGAGCGGTTTTGTCCACTGCGGCTGTTCGCAACAATCGTGGCGCGCCGCACGGAACCGAGCTGCGTCGCTGAATTGCACGCCCAATAAAGCGAACGATATGCTCCACCCAGCGGAGTATCAGGGAACAACACGCGTGGACACGGCGACTTTTGCGGCGGCCAAGGCCAAACACCGGGCAGGCGATCTCGCCGGTGCGGAACCACTTTACCGCGCCGAACTCAGCGCCCATCCCGGCAATGACGACTGCCTTCATCGCCTCGGCGTGCTGCTGTTCCAGCGGGGCGCGGGCGACGAGGCGGTGCGCCTGATCCGGCTCGCTATCGTGCGCAACGATCTCGTGGCGGACTACCACAACCATCTCGGCGCGATCCTCAAGGCGCTGGGGCGCCTAGACGAAGCGCGGCAAAGCTTTGCGAGCGCCTTGGCATTGGCGCCCGATTTTGCCGAGGTGCACAACAATCTCGGTTCGCTGCTGCTAGCGATCGGCGAAAGCGAAAAGGCCTGCCGCCATCTCAGCCACGCCGAAGCGCTGGCGCCATCGGTGCCGGAGATCGCCTTCAACCTTGGTAACGCGCTGCGCGCGCTGGATCAGCGCGACGCCGCCGTGGCGGCCTACCACCGGGCGATCGTGTTGCGTCCGGATTATGCCGAGGCGCACGTCAATCTCGGCTTCGTCCTGCTTTCCCAAGGCGCTTTCGAAGAGGGTGGTCGCGAATACGACTGGCGTTGGCGTCTCGTGCCGCCACCCAGCCCGTTGCGCGGCTTCACCCAGCCCGAGTGGCATGGAGAAACAGTGCGCGACGCGACCGTGCTGATCCATGCCGAGCAGGGGCTTGGCGATAGCATCCAATTCTGCCGCTTTGTCGCCGTCGCTGCGGCGCGCTGTGGACACGTTGTGTTGGAAGTGCCGCCGCAACTAGTGCGCCTGCTGTCGCCGCTGCGTTCGATGGCAACAATCGTCGCCAAAGGCGAACCGCTGCCGCCGTTCGATCAGCACTGCCCAATGCTGAGTTTGCCGTGGCGCCTCGGACTGGCACCGGCGGGCTTGGCCGCGACAGTACCCTACCTCGCCGCCGAACCCGACCGCGTCGCATCCTGGCGCCAGCGCTTGGTTGCTGCCGGCGCCTTTCGCATCGGCATCGCGTGGCAGGGCAATCGCAAGGCGTTGCACGACAGTCAGCGGTCGCTACCGCCGGAATGCCTGTTGCCACTGGCGGCTTTGGACGGCGTTAAACTGTTCAGCCTGCAGAGAGACGCGGCGCCCACCACAGCGAACGTAGTTGCGTTGGGGCCCGAATTCGATGCTGGTCCGGATGCCTTTCTCGACACCGCTGCGGTGATGGCCAACCTTGATCTGGTCGTCACCAGCGATACCGCCATCGCCCATGTTGCCGGGGCGCTCGGCATTCCGGTCTGGGTGGCGTTGGCCAAATCGCCGGATTGGCGCTGGCAAGTGGCGGGCGGTTGGTACGCCAGCATGCGCCTGTTCCAGCAAACCCGATTTGGCGATTGGAATGAACCGGTCCTACGCATGATCGCGGCGCTGGCGCCGATGGTGGCAAACCGATCCACCTCCACCGATAGATGATCACGATGACATTCAATTTCGGCTGCCTGTTCGATCTCGACGGCGTCATTGTCGACACCGCCAGGTACCACTTCATGGCTTGGCGCCGGATCGCCGATGAGCTTGGCTTCGTCTTCACTGAACAGGACAACGAACGGCTCAAAGGCGTTTCGCGGATGCAGTCGCTCGATATTCTGCTGTCAATCGGCAAAGTGAATCTCGACCCAGCGGCCAAGCAGGCGCTGGCGGCACGCAAGAATGCGCTTTATGTCGAATACATCGCCGAGCTTGGACCGGATGCAATGTTGCCCGGCGCACGCGAATTCCTGATCGCCTGTCGCGCGCACGGCATCGCCACCGCGCTGGCTTCGGCGAGCCGCAATGCCCCCGCCATTCTAGCGCGCCTGCAAATCGCAAATCTGTTTGATTCGGTCGTAGATGGTACTGTCGTCGCCAAAGCAAAGCCGGCGCCCGACGTGTTTCTCGTTGCCGCCGAGCGGATCGGCGTCGCGCCGGAACACTGCGTCGTGTTCGAGGATGCCGAAGCCGGCATTACGGCGGCCAAGGCTGCCGGGATGCATGCCGTTGGCATCGGATCGCCGGCGGTGCTGACCGGAGTGGGCATGGTCGTACCCGGTCTATTTGCCGTGACCCTCGACAACGTCATCGCGGCTTTATTCGCATACCAGCGGTGCGCGTGACAATTGGGCGAACGCGGTTCCGGCGAACTTTCCGATGATCGGTGACGTGCTGCACAAGGCCGGCTATCAGGTCGCCTTCCTCGGCAAGAACCACATCAAGGGCGCGCTGCAGGACCATTACTGGGACTACTATCTCTCCAATGAGGGCCAGGGCCGCTATTACAATCCGACCCTGACCGAAGGGCGAAACGGCACTTTTTCCGAACCGCGCCAGTTCGACGGCTACCTCGATGACATTCTCGGCGATCACACCGTGAAGTGGCTGAACGAGCGTGACCAGACCAAGCCGGTCTGCCTGTTCCTGTGGTTCTATGCGCCGCACTCGCCGTTCTACCGTTCGCGCCGGGCGGCCGATCGCTTCAACGGCGTGCGCATCCCCAAGCCCGCCTCGTTCGACGAGGATATCGCCGATTATCCCGGTAAGCCGCGCGGCGTCGCGATCGCGTTCAACAAGATCGTAACGACGCTGCTCGACAGCGCCCGCAGTCTCGAAGAGGTGGTCAAAGACCATTACTGCGGCGTCGAGAACAACGACGAGAATGTCGGTCGCGTTGTCAAGGTGCTGGCCGATCAGAACGTGCTCGACGACACCGCGATCCTGCTCAGTTCCGATCACGGCTTTTTCCTCGGCGAGCACACCTTCTACGACAAGCGACTGATGTACGAACCGTCTCTGCGCGTGCCGCTGATCATGCGCTATCCGCGCCGCATCAGACCGAACACGGCGCGTAGCGAAATGGCGCTCAACACCGACCTTGCCTCCACCGTCTACGATCTCGCCGGGGTCAAGGCGCCGGATACGGTTCAGGGCAGGAGTCTGATGCCGCTCGCCGAAGGCAAGCTCGTCGCCGACTGGCGCACCGACATGCTGTACGAGTTCTTCGAATATCCCGGCGCTGAAAATGTGCGGCCTCACCGTGGCGTGCGCACCGACCGATATAAGTACATACACCACTTCCTCACCCCACAGGAATACGAACTCTACGATCTGCAGAACGATCCGGACGAGATGCAAAATCTCTACGGTCGGCCCGGCAGCGAGGCGCTCATCGCCCAGTTGCAACGCCGGCTCGAGGAACTGCGTCACCAGACCAACGACCATTTCGTCTGGTCGCCCACCAATGGCGGCGAACTACATGACCGCGTGAAATCGACCGAGGCCTTTCCGTCCCGGCCCTGATGCAGCGACGGAGCGGTCGATCGTCGGCCGCTCCGTTCCGGTCCACAGAGCGCTACCACGCCGCCGTTGTCCTGATCACGGCGACACGACTTTCCGGAGAAATCGTCAAGCGTGCGAGCGGCGATCGTTGCTCAGCAATCGGGCGCCAGGAATTGGGGAAAAGGGGGCTTCGACACCCGACTGACGCCCTTCCTCGAAATTGCTCGCGTCGCATACATCGGTTGCCGTATCATAGGTTGAAGCGGTCTTGTCGCTGCTTGTTAACCCGCTAGGGCTGCAGGAATGGCCTAAATGCCGCGTACGTTGAGTGGCAAGGAAAAGGAAGAATATCGCGAAAAGCTGTGCGAGGCAGCGCGGCGCCTGTTCGCAGCGCGTGGCATCGACGGCGTCACCATGCGGGCCCTGGCGACGGAAATCGGGGTCAGCCCGATGCAGCCCTATCATCACTTCAAGGACAAGAATGAGATTCTCGCCGAAGTCCTGACTCGGACCTTCAACCGGTTCGTCGCGGTCTTGGACGCCGCCGACGAAACCCCGGGGACGGCGTTCGACCGGGCCAAGGCCAAACGGTTCGCCTATGTGCGCTTTGCCCTGGCGGAGCCGGACAGCTACCGGCTGATGTTTTCGCTGCCGCACCCCAACGAATCAGACTATCCGGGCATGTCCGAGGCGATGAACCGCACTCGCGCCAGCATGCGCCGCAGCGTCGAGGAACTGATCGCTGAGCGGGTGGTGCAAGGCGACCCGGAATTCCTCGGCCATGCCTTCTGGATCTCGTTTCACGGCCCGGTCAGTCTGTATCTGGCCGGCAAGCTGCCGCCCGACATGGCGTTTGATGACCTGATCAACATCAATTTGCAGGGTTTGTTCATGGTCACGGCGCCGCCGGGCTGAGCCATTCGCCAACCCTTCAACATCCTGCAAGATTTCGTGGCGTTCGCCTTGCGTTTCCGCGCCATTTCGGTCGCAGCAATGACTCTGTGTCAGTCAAAGTCGAGTGTCACTTCGATGCAAACGGCCTGGCTGGGCTGAAATTGGCAGCACACGACGTTTTCGAAAGTCTGGACGACTGCGTGGAGAATGCCGAGGTAATATAAACAAGGAATTGCGCTGGAACTATGCTTATCGTCCAGCAGTATAGGGCTTTCGCCCGCCTATCGCCCACACGGAGAGCCGTTCGGTGATACCAAGTCTAAGTCATTAAAGCACAAATTTTATTTTGTTTCATTTCGCGAATAAGTACCATATACGCAAATTGTCTTTGATTTCGCGTTTCACGCCTTCTTGTTTGGCATGGATATTTGGCGGTTCCAGCATGGGCTATTGGTCCCTCGGCGCATGTTCGGGGGGAATTAATGCGGCCACGACACGGAAAAGTCGGGTGCGGCGCAATGCAATGTCGTCCTGCTGCTCCGTCCGGCCGGGGATGTGCCCAATAAGCCCTTGAGGGGGTTGGTTGGTGCTGTTTGTCGCCACCCCCCAAATGCCGGTTGCAGGCCGGCCCCAGGATGCGTATTTTCCGCCCCTCGCCGGAGCCCGTTGGGTCGTCCGGCGCTTATGTGTCTTATCTGGGATATCCCAGGTAGACGCACCATGGGCCGCCTTAGCTCAGCCGGTAGAGCACCGCATTCGTAATGCGGGGGTCGGGTGTTCGAGTCACCCAGGCGGCACCATTCCTCACCACGCATAACCCGGTTCCGCTTAAGCGCGACAAGGACGGCATTCGTCGTGCGCTGCCGGGATTGCTTGTCACAAGCATAGTGCGAAGCGCACTCAACCGATTCAGCTTTGTCTGGAACGGTCCAGTGCCGTGGATTCCCATTGAACGGTCGCTGTCTGCGGATGCGAACCAGTTCGCAGCGAGTCCACGCTGAAATCAGCGTACACGGACAATTCGATAACGATGGGAGGCGCAGCCGATGAGCGGTCACCGACTGTCCTGCCGCGTCGATCATCGTTGGGGAAATCGCGCGTTGGGCGGGAATCTCTTGCATTCTACCACTGGCATTAATGGCGTGTTGGAGTAGTCTGCGCCGGCGGGGGACTCAGTTGGCACACCAAGCTGTTTGTGCCACGTTGCAATTCCCGGCCATGCGTTGCGGCCGGCTACCTTGGGGAGCCGCGATCGTGCCACGCACTTTGAGCGAAGAAGACATCGCCGAATTCCGCGAGCAGCTCTGCGCTGCCGCCAGCCGCCTGTTTGCGCAGCGCGGCACGGATGGGGTCACTATGCGGGCCCTGGCGGAGATCATGGGGATTAGCCCCATGAAGCCTTATCACTATTTCCGCGACAAGGAGGAGATTCTCGCCGCGTCGATGGAGCGGGCCTTCAACCGTTTCGTCTCGGCGCTTGAGGATGCCGAGAAAACCGAAGGCTCGGCACGCGATCAGGCGGTCGCACGGCGCGACGCCTATGTCGCGTTCGCGCTCGCCGAGCCCGACTGCTATCGCGTCATGTTCGAGCTGCCACATCCGGAAACAGACAAGTTTCCCGGCTTGCAGGCAGCGATGGCGCGGGCGCGGGCGGTCAGCCGGCGCGGCATGGATGCCTTGATCGCCGAGGGGCTGGTCAGAGGCGATCCAACCATCCTCGGCAACGTCTTGTGGTGCGGTCTGCACGGCGCGGTGAGCGCCTATATCGCCGGCAAACTCGACAGCCGCGAACAGCTCGACGCCATCCTCGATGTGCTGATGACGGCTCTGTTCGCTGGCCTCAGGCCGGCACCGAACTAAAGCGCCTTCAACGCTGCAGTATGGGCCTTGATCACCGCCAGCGTCGTGGCGTCGGTGTCGAACACCGAGTTGCAGCCTTGTGGTTCCTGTGGTGGGTCGCCGACGTAGGCAGTGTCGCCCGGCTTCATCATGAAGTCGGGATGCTGCGCGCGCCCTTCGCCGCCCCAGGCCCAAAAATTGGTGCCGGCAAAGGGGCCGCCGGTTTTGGCGCTGGCTTCAACCATGTCATACACCATGCGATAGAAGCGATCGCGGTGGCTGGTGGTGACGTCAGGGCCATAAAGCCCGCCGTCGCGCGGGAAGCCGAACTCCTCCAGCACCAGCGGCTTGTCGAGGGCCGCGGCCAGCCGGAGGTGGGTTTCGATATAGGTTCGGCACTTGGCGAGACCGGCATCGAAGGTGGCGTCGAGTTTCTGCGGATCGATCCAGCCCCAGTTGAGCGGCCACATGTGGACGGTGACGTAGTCGATGTTCTTGGGACTGTGGGCGCGGGTCACGCACTCTTCCGAGTCGAGGCACCCCATAACGCCTTCATTGCCGGTCGACACCAAATGGTTGGGATCGTGCTTCTTGATGAAAGCGGCTGAGCGCGCGATCCAGGCATAGAATGCCTCCCACGGCGCCTTGGCGCTCGTGCCGCCGGGCCGCGGCTCGTTGGCGAGTTGCCAGGCCATGATGGCGGGATCGTCCCGGTACGGCTTGCCGGTCACCGTATTGATGCGCCGGACGATTCGTTTCACATACGCCTCATAAAGCGCGATCGCCTTCGGGCTGGCATAAAAGTTGGCGGAGAATTCGGCGAACTCGGGCCATGGGTGAGCGGGGTCACCGAGATTGATGTAATGACCGCCATTGGTCCAATACTGGTAGGTCACCATGCCGCCGGACCATTCCCAGAAATTATTGAGGAAAATGACGGCCCGCATGCCGCGCTTGCCCATTTCGGCGAGGGTAAAATCAAGTCCCTTGAGCAAGGCTTCGTTGTCGGGGGCGCCATGGGTCTGGATCGCGGGGGCGAGCGAATTTTTTAGCGGCGAGGTCTCGCCCGATCCCAACACGCGCAGATTGTCGAGCCCGAGGCTGTGCAAACGGTCGAGTTCACGCTTCAACCGGTCGCGATGGCCGAGCGCGTTCGGGGCACCGAGATAGGGGCCGTACCAGACATTGGTACCGGCATAGCGGGTGGGTTTGTCATGAACCAGGAAACGGGTGCCGTCCACCCGGACGAAGGGGGCGGGTTTGATCCCCGCGGCGCGAGCGCCGGCCGCGAGGCCGGCTCCAATGATGACATGGCGCCTTGTCAGCATGTTCGCATCCCTTTGACAGCGTTGTCGGGTCAGCCCTATCAGAACTGCCGGCCCGCCGCAGGGTGCAGGAATGCCGCGGCGCCGTGCGCCCTTGTAGGTTGTAGATAAAAACGGGCATAGTTGATATATAGAGCATCCTTTTTGCCGGTTAACGGCGGTTAATAGCGAGGCAGGGCGATGATCAGTGCGGGGCAGCTTCGGGCGGCGCGTGCCCTTCTTGGAATCGACCAGCGCCAGCTCGCGGAAATCGCCGGTCTATCGGTCCCGACCATCCAACGGATGGAAGCCAGCGACGGGGTCATCCGCGGCAACGTCGATTCGCTGATGAAGCTGATCGGGGCGCTGGAATCGTCCGGCATTGAACTGATCGGCGATAGCGCCGTTTCGCCGGAAGGCGGGCGCGGTATACGCTTGAAGAAGAAAATCGGCTGAGCAGCCAACAATCTGCAGGAACAAATCGATGACGGCACACCCCGTGCTGCGGGTGAAGCCCCGCGAAGGCAGGCGCGCCCGCGCCGGCGCTCCCTGGCTGTTCTCGAACGAAGTCGAGATTCAAAAGGTCCTTGCCTCCGGCGCCGTGGTGACGGTGGTCGGCGACGACGGTCGCATCTTCGGCACCGGCTTCTTCAATCCCAAGAGCCTGATTGCGGTGCGCCTCGTCGATGGCGCTGCCGATACGGTGCTGAACGAAGACTTCTTCGCCGCCAAGCTGTCGCGGGCGTTGAAATTGCGCGAGGCGGTATACCCGACGCCGTATTATCGCCTGGTCCATGCCGAAGGTGACGGCCTTCCCGGTCTTGCCATCGACCGCTTCGGCGACACCGTTTCGGTGCAGATCACGGTCGCCGGCATGGAAACGCTGAAGGCAACGTTGCTCGCCGCCTTGCAACGGGTGATCAAGCCCGCCCGCATCATCCTTCGCGCCGACGCGCCGGCCCGCTCTCTCGAAGGCCTTGAGCTTTATGTTGAGGCCGACGGCACCGGGCGCATCGCCGTGGAAGAGAATGGCGTCACCTATTTCGCTGACGCGGTCGCGGGCCAGAAGACCGGCTGGTACTACGACCAGCGCGACCACCGTGCCTTCATGGCGGGCCTGGCCAAAGGCAAATCGGTGCTCGATGCGTATTCCTACACCGGCGGATTTGCGCTTGCGGCGGCCAAGGCGGGCGCCAGCGATGTTGCGGGGCTCGAAAGTTCGGCGCCGGCCGTGGCACTCGCCGAGGAAGCCGCCGCCGCGGGGCATCTGAAGGCGACGTTCGTCAAGACCGACGTGTTCGATGAGCTGGAACGGCTCGGCGCTGCCAAGGAGACCTTCGACGTGGTGATCGCCGATCCGCCGCCTTTCGTGAAGGCGAAGAAGGACCTGGAGACCGGCGCCAAGGCCTATCGCAAGCTGGCACGTCTGGCCGCTGGCGTCACCGCGCCGGAAGGGTTCTTGTTCATCGCCTCGTGCTCGCACAACATTGCGATGGACCGGCTGGCGCTCGAATGCTCGGCGGGCATCGCGCGCACCGGACGCAAGGCACGCCTCATCCGCAGCGGCGGCGCCGGCCCAGACCACCCCATCCACCCGATGCTGCCGGAAAGCGCCTATCTGAAGGCGCTGGTGTACGCGTTGGACTAAATCGTCACCTGCGCGCCCATCTCGACGACGCGGTTCGGCGGCAGGTGATAGAAGCGCGCCGGCGACAGCGCGTTGGCGGCGAGCTGCATGTAGATCCAGCGCCGCCATGATTTCAGCATCGAGTGCTCGGCCGGCACCAGGGTTTCGCGGCCGATGAAAAAGGTCGTGGTCTCGGGATCGATGGCGAGGCCGAACTTGCGCGCTTCCACTAGCGCCTTGGGGACATCCGGGCTTTCGAAGAAGCCATGATGGATGTGCACGATATAGAAGCCCTTGCCGAGTTTTTCGACACTGAGCCGCTTTTCGGGCGCCACGAACGGAGTATCGTCGACCATCACCTGAGTGATCAGGACGCGCTCATGCAGCACCTTGTTGTGCTTCAGATTGTGCAACAGTGCGCCCGGCACTGAATCGGCGCGGGCCGACAGAAATACCGCCGTGCCCGCGACCCGTACCGGAGTCTTGTCGGCGCGCTCGAGGAACAGGTTCATCGGCATCGATTCGTTGCGCAGCCGGTCGAGCAGGACGCGGCGGCCAAGCCGCCAGGTTCCCATCACGGTGTAGACGCAGGTCGCGATGAACAGCGGCAGCCAGCCGCCTTCCACGATCTTGAGCGCGTTCGAACCGAGGAAGGCAAGGTCGACAAACCCGAGCAGGCCGAATATCGGCGCCGCAGTCCAGATGTTCCATTTCCATTGCCGCACGGCGACGAGGCCGACCAGCATGGTGGAGATGAACATCTCACCAGTCACCGCGATGCCGTAGGCGGCGCCGAGGGCATTGGAACTCTTGAAGATGAGCACGATCAAAACGACGCCGACGCAGAGCACGGCGTTCATCCGCGGCACGTAGATCTGGCCGTAGTCAGTCGCCGAGGTATGGCGGATTTCCATCCGCGGCAGCATGCCGAGCTGGATCGCCTGGCGGGCGATCGAGAACACGCCGGAAATCACCGCCTGGCTCGCGATCGAGGCAGCGATGGTGGCGAGGAACACCAAGGGGTAATGCGCCCAGTCGGGGGCGACGGCGTAAAACGGATTGCTCATCGCGTTGGGATGGCGCAGCAGCGCCGCGCCCTGTCCGAAATACTGCAGGAACAGCGCCGGCAATACGAAGAACATCCAGGCCGCGCGGATCGGGCCTTTGCCGAAATGGCCCATGTCGGCGTAGAGCGTCTCGCAGCCGGTCACCGCCAAGACGATCGAACCTAGCGCCACGAACGCGGTCCACGGCTCGTCAATGAACAACATCAGCCCGTAGTGGGGCGACAGCGCCTTCAGGATCTCCGGGCTCTGGTAAATCGAGGTGGCGCCCATCACGCCCATCACCACGAACCAAACGACCATCACCGGTCCGAACAGCCGGCCAACTTGGGCTGTGCCGCGTGATTGCAACGCGAACAGGCCGGTCAGGATGGCGAGCGATAACGGCACCACGATCCAGTCGAGGTGGGCATTGCTGGCGGCCAGCCCCTCTACCGCCGACAGCACGGTGATCGCCGGCGTCAGCATGCCATCGCCGAAGAACAGCGACAGGCCGATGATGGCGCCGGTGCCGATCAGGATCTTTAAGCGCCGGTCGAGGCCCTGGACGCGATGGGCGAGCGACGCCAGGGCCAGTTCGCCGCCTTCCCCGTCATTGTCGGCCCGCATGATCAGGGTGACGTATTTGAAGGTCACCACCAGAATCAGCGACCAGAAGATCAGCGACACCACGCCGTAAATGGCCTGGTCCAGCGCGGCGTGCTGGCGGGCAGCCAGGGCCGATTGGTGCAGTGCATAAAGCGGGCTGGTGCCAATATCGCCGAACACGACCCCGAGCGCCGCCAGCGTCAGGAAACACCTGCGCCTGAAGCTGGTCGCTTCGGGAGTGTGGTGAGGGCTGAACGCGCCCGCCGCTTCGAGCGGGTCGTCGGGCGCCATGGGGGGAGTTTGTGTGTCGGTCACGGCCGTGTCAGGTGAATGCCTGTCTGAAGAACGTCGTGGCTATGGTCTTCGCCTCGCGAGGGCGCGGACCATAGTCCGCCCTACGCCACGGTCAATGCACCGGAGGCCGGTTCGGGGCCAAAAATATAAAAAAAATTAAGATGCTGATTTTCAATGATAAAAGGCAGTGTTGACGGTGTCTCGGCAAACCTCAGGGGCTATCGTCGTCGGCGGCAAGAAGGGTCGCGATGGCGTCGTGGGACCCGCCGCCCCGGGCAACGCGCTGATCGCCGTCACCGCTGTCGGGGCCGGGGCCGATGAAACCCTGGACCGGGTAGATGTGGATGCCCCAAGCGCCGGTGCGGGGGTTGAACACCTTCACTTGGCTCCAGTCGTTGGCAGGACTGACGTCGCGCACCGGATCGTCGGTGAAGATGGCGCCGTCGTCGAGCCAGTTGGCGTGATCGACCCGGATGGTGCGATCGTCGAGGATGGCGCGCACGACGGCGACATGGCCGCGGTTGGGCCCGGCGTAGTTGAACAGCACCATTACCGCGCCTTCACTCGGAATTGTCGAGCGGGCGAAGCGGCCGGCGGCCTTGTCCCACCAGGTGTAGGCGTCGCCATAGATGCTGACGCCGGAGTGGTCACGGGCATAGGGCACGCATTGCAGCGGATTGTCGGGGCGCACGGCAGGGTGATCGGCGGTCGACGGGCTATCGCCGTCGAGATCGGCGTAATCGGGGCTCGAGGCGCAGCCTGCAAGCCCAATACAGAAAGCGGCTGCCGCCGCGAGCCGAACGAATGACCCCACCATCACCGATCCTCGTCTATCGCTCCCACTGCGCGACCGGAAAAGTGTGAAACGGCTTTCCGCCAAATCGCGCGTCCCCGAACATGCAGCGACCGTGACGACGATCCTAACGTGTGCCTTTCAAGGCGAGGTTAGTCCAAACACTCGCATTCGATCGACTAAAATTTGAATCAATTTCGTCGCAAACAGCGTTTGGGATTGATCGAGATCAATCGATCACTCTTTCGGAGCGATCAGACGCGTGTCGCTGGCGCGCGGCAGGGTGGCGCCGGAGAAGCCCATGGCCCCGATGGACAACAGGCCGGTCACCGCGAAGATGAAGAAAGGCGCACTCCAGGCCGATTCGGTAAATGCGAACACCGGCAGGAACAGGCCGGCCACCAGCTCCGGACCGCCCCGCCAGCCGCCGACATAACGCTCGCCGGCGCGCAGGGTGCGGGTGAAGTTCATCCGGTTGGGATTGGCGAAGAACGCGTTCCAGGTTTCTTTGGCGTTGGACAGCACCAGCCCCGACGGGAACACGATCGACAACAACAGCGAGCGGTGCAGGCCGATCATGCGGTCACGGCCGAGGATCTTCTGGCCGAGCCAGACATAGGTCAACGACGCCGACAGGCCAAAGAAGGTGACGAACAGGCCGAGGCTTCCGACGCTCGTCAGGTACACGGCGCCGATGTACATCAACGTCAGGCTGATCACGGCGGAGAGGAATGCCAGTGTGTAAAAGCCGAACTGGCACATCTGCAACGTCATGGCTGCCTTGACGCCGAGCGGAAGATGGCTCGCCCACACGGTGGGAAGGAGCTTGCGCGCGCATTGGGCGTGGCCCTTGGTCCAGCGCGCCTGCTGCGCCCGCCAAGCGGCAGCGGTTTCTGGCAACTCGCCCGGTGCCACGACATCACCGACGAAGGCGCCGCGCCAGCCCTTGAGGGCGCAGCGCACCGACAGGTCGAGGTCTTCGGTCAGGGTATCGCCGGTCCAGCCGCCGGCATTCTCGATCGCCTCGCGCCGCCACACCCCGCCGGTGCCGTTGAACGACATCGGCAGGCCGGCGCGGAAGCGGCCTTCCTGTTCCACCGCAAAATGGGCGTCAAGCAGGCAGCCTTGGGTACGCGTCAGCCAGTTGGTCTCGCGATTGGCATGGCCCCAGCGCGCCTGCACGAAGCAGAGCCCGTCGTCGGCGACCAGCGCCGGAACGGTTTTCCGCAGGAAATCGGTGCCGGGCTCGAAATCGGCGTCGAACACGGCGACGAACGGGGCGTCGGAATGGGAAAGACCGAAGGCGAGGTTGCCGGCCTTGAAGCCGGTGCGGTCGGTCCGCTTCATCACCTGGACGTCGATGCCGGGACGGACCGAGGCGAGAATGGCGCGCTTGAGATCGTCGTGGGTGGCGGCATCGCCATCATCCAGCACCTGGATGTGCAGCTTGGACGCCGGCCAGTCGAAGTTTGAGGCGGCGGTGGCGACGCGCACCGCGAGCGGGCCTTCGTTGCGCACCGGGCACTGCACCAGCACATGCGGCAGGGCTTCGTCGGGCAGGGCGGGGCGGCGCAGCTCTTGGGCCGGCTTGAACAGGCGAAAGAAGCCAAGCATCACCAGCTGGGCCGACAACAAGCCCAGCAGCACCAGCACGACGGCCAGAGCGTATTGCAGAATCAGCGACAGGTCTGACATGCGGACTTAAACGTCCCCCATTACCTTAACCATGCCGCCGTTCGAGCGGTCGAGCGTATCGTGCCGAATTTGTTACGCGTGGCCACAAATCGCAAGAGGCGCGCGACGGTTTTGCCATGAAGTAATCCTGAAAGCGATTCGCAGAAAGGCGGATTGCCGCCGCGGACATGGTTTCTGCGGCAAACGGCAGCACGGGGGCAATAATTGTCAGTCCAAGGTGCGGCGGAACCGGGTGATGGCGATGGTGCCGGCGACGAACAAAAAGAGAATCATTGGCCAGACCTCCGGCCACACTTGCAGCGGGCCGTTGCCCTTGAGCAGGATGCCGCGGACGATGCGCAGGAAATGGGTAATCGGCAGGACTTCGCCAATCCCTTGCGCCCAGCTCGGCATGCCGCGGAACGGGAAAATGAAGCCCGACAGCATGATCGAGGGCAGGAAAAAGAAGAACGTCATCTGCATCGCCTGCATCTGGTTCTTGGCGATGGTGGAAATGGTGTAGCCCACCGCCAGCAGCGCGGTGATGAACACGGTTCCGCAGACTGCCAGCAGTCCGAACGAGCCGATCATCGGCACATGGAACACGAAGCGGGCGAGCAAGAGGATCAGACTGGCCTGGAAGGCGCCGACGAAAATGTTCGGCAGGATCTTGCCGACCATGATCTCGAACGGCCGTGCCGGCATGGCGAGGAGGTTCTCGTACGTTCCCCGCTCGCGCTCGCGGGTCAGGGCGATCGAGGTGGCGAGAACCATGGTCATGGTCAGGATGATGCCGAGCAGCCCCGGCACGATGTTGAATTGGGTGTTGGCTTCGGGATTATAGAGATTGTGGACAACGACGCTGTAGGGCGCCGGCCGCGGTGCCCGGTTGGCCAAGGGACCGACGAGATCGTCGCGCAGCGCGGTCTGGGCCAGTCCGTTCATTGCCGCGATGGCGTAGGAGCCGGCGGCCGGATCGGTGGCATCGGCCTCGATCAAGACCTCCGGGTTGGCGCCGCGCACCACGTCGCGCGAAAAGTTCGGCGGGATCAGGACGGCAAACGAGGCACGGCCCTCGGCCAGCATGGTGCGCGCTTCGCTCGGCGAGGCGGTCGCCTTGATGATGTCGAAATAGCTCGAGTTGTTCATCGCCGCGATCAGCGAATTCGCCATCGGCCCGGGATCGGCGACGCTGATAACGGTGTTCAGGTGCCGCGGCACCATGTTGATGGCGTAGCCGAAAATGAACAGCTGCATCAGCGGAATGCCGATCAGAAGGCCGAGGGTCATGCGGTCCCGGCGCATCTGGATCAGTTCCTTGCCGAGGATCGCGGCCATCCGGTGCAGGGTGAAGCGATGGTCCTTCATGAGGCGGCCCTCGCGCCGTTTTCCTGGAGCTGGATGAAGACGTCTTCGAGGCTGGGCTCGGCTTCGGTGATGGTCAGCGCCGGATCGCTGCGGTAAGGCGCCAGCGCCTGTTCGAGCAGGCGGCGGTCGTAGCCAGATACATGCAACATGGCACCGAAGAAGGCGACGAATTCGACCCCCGGCTTGCCGCGCAACTCCTCGGCCAGTTGGCGGGCGCCATCGCCTTCGATGGTGAAGGTGATGAGTCCGCTATCCGCGATGATTTTGGCGACCGGGCCCTGGGCCACCAGATCGCCATAGGAAATGAACACGATCTGGTCGCAGCGTTCAGCTTCGTCCATGTAATGGGTGGAGACCAGAACCGTGATGCCGTCGCTCGACAGCTTGTGGATCTCGTTCCAGAAATCGCGTCGCGCCTTGGGATCGACACCGGCGGTAGGCTCGTCGAGGAGAAGCAGGCGAGGCGAATGCAGCATGCAGGCGGCCAGCGCCATCCGCTGTTTCCAGCCCCCCGAGAGTTCTCCCGCCAGCTGCATCTGGCGGCTGGTGAGGCCGAGTTTTTCCAGCGTGCCGTCGACCAAATTTTTGGCATGCGGCAGGCCATAGACGCGAGCCACGAAGGCGAGGTTTTCGCGAATCGAAAGGTCTTCCCAGAAGCTGAATTTCTGGGTCATGTAGCCGGTCTCGCGCTTGATCTCTTCCGGCTGGGTGCGGAAATCATAACCGAGGCAAGTGCCTTCGCCGGCGTCGGCCTTCAACAGGCCGCACAGCATGCGGATGGTGGTGGTCTTGCCCGAACCGTTCGGTCCCAGAAAGCCCCACACCTGGCCTTCGGGTACGGCAATGTCGATGCTGTTGACGGCAGTCTTCTTGCCGAAGCGCTTGGTCAGGCCGCGTACATTGATGGCATAGTCCACGTCGCGCCTCCTACAGCGGATCGACGTCGACCGGCTGACCCGGATTGAGTTTCAGGCCGCCGTCGGCGCGCGCTTCCACTTTGAACACCAGCTGGCCGCGGCTCTGGTTCGAGAAGATCACCGGCGGCGTGTATTCGTGCTCGCTGGCGATAAAGGCGATAGTGGCGACGACATTGTCGGGACAACCGTCGCAATGGACTTTCACTTTCTGGCCGAGCTTGATGGCGGCGAATTCGGCTTCCGGCACGAAGAAGCGGACATAGACGTTCGCGGGCGGCAGCACCGACACCACGCTGGTCATGGCGGGGGCGTATTCGCCCTGGCGGAAAAAGACGTCCTGGACCCGGCCGGTCGTCAGCGACACGACTTGGCGCTGCGACAGCTGATAGGCGGCATTGGCGAGCGTCGCCTTGGCCTGGGCCTCGGTGGCATCGATCGCGGCGATCTGCGCCACAGCTGCGTCGTAGGCCGACTTGGCGGTATCGTAGGCTTGGCGCGACGTCGCCGCGCTGGCCATCAGCCCTTTTTGGCGGTCGAGCTGGCGCTTGGCGAGATCGAGATTGGCTGCCGCTTCGGCGCGCTGACCTTGGGCTTGGGCGATGGCGGCTTCGGCCTGATCGCGCGTCGCGGTCTGGCTGGTGTTGTCGAGCACGAAAAGGGTTTCGCCTTTGGTCACCCAGTCGCCGCGCTGGACTTTGACGTCGGTGACCCAGCCGGCGAGCGGGGCGGCGATGAAAGCGGTATCGCCCTCAGCATAACCGAGCCAGCGGCCCTCATGCGGCTTCTCGCAGCCGGCGAGGACGGCGAGCAACACTAGACCCAACGGTTTCACGTTCATGGCGTTTGTCCTTCGGGCGCGAGGCCGCGCATGACGACGTCGAGGTGGAAGGCGAGGAAGTTGGGGATGTCGAGCGGCTCGGCTTCGAACGGCGCGAACACGGTGCGCCAGATCAGGCTCATCAGGATCGCCGACATGATGGTGCGCACCGCGTATTCCGGCGCGATCGGGCGGATCTCGCCTTTGGCAATACCTTTTTCGATCACCCCCGACAGCATGCCGATCGCCTTCTGGATGACTTCGTCGTGCCAGAAGCGGGCAAGTTCGGGGAAATTGCCGCTCTCGCCGATGATGATCTTGGGCAGTACGGCGCCTTCGCTTTGCTGGATCATGCCGGCGATGACCGAGAAGAACAGGGTGAGGAATTCGCGTGCCGAGCCCTGGTGGGCATTGGCCTGTTCGATGCCGGCGGCCAGCGTCGCCCCGACATGTTCGCGGGCGAGTTGCTTGAAGACCTCTTCCTTGGACGGGAAGTAGAGATAAATCGTGCCCTTGGTGACGCCGGCTTTGACGGCGATGTCCTCCATGCGGGCGGCGGCGAATCCCTTTTCGGCAAACACGGCGAGCGCGGCCTCGAGGATTTCCCCGGGGCGGGCCTGCTTGCGTCGTTGCCAGCTGCGTAAGTGGCGGGCGGTGGTCGGCTTGTCCATGACATGAGATTTAAATTACTGACCAGTCAGTTAGCAAGTGCGTTGTTGCCACAGCCTTCGGGCGAAATCCGCTTTACCCCACCAACCTCCCGGAACGGTAAGGGCTTCAACCGGTTAAGCTGAGTCCCAGGGAGAACGACATGAGCCCTTTCAGGACGATTTCGACGGCGGCTGGCGCAGTGCTATTACTCGCTGGCTGCCAAGCGCCGGCGACCTATCAGCCGCGGACCGCCAACTCCGCTACCGGGTACACCGACGAGCAGCTGGCGCAGAACCGCTGGCGGGTGACCTTCACCGGCAATTCCTCCACCCGGCGCGAGACCGTGGAGAATTACCTGCTCCTGCGCGCTGCCGAGGTGACGCTGAAGTCCGGCTATCGCTGGTTCCTGTTCGATACCCGCGATACCGAAGCGCAGACCACCTATCAGAGCGATTTCGCCGGATGGCCGGGCTGGCGTGGCCACGGCTGGTATTGGCATTCCTGGCCGGGTGGCTGGGGCGCGGGTGGCGGCATGGAAACCTCCCGCCCGATCACCAGCTACGAAGCCTATGCCGAGATCGTGCTGCTGAGCGACGAACAGGCGCGGCGAGAGGCCCGCGCGATCCATGCCGACGAGGTGCTCGACCACATCGGCCCGATGGCGCGCTCGCCCGAGCCGCCGCGCCCCTAGGCGCGCAGCAACAGCCGAACCACATCGCCATCGCGCTCGCTGGAGAGAATTTCGATATTCTCCTGGCGGCACATATGCGGCAGATCGATATAGGCGAGGGGATCGTCGGCGACGATCGCGATGATCTTTCCGTGTGCGGAACGTAATGTTCGTTTCGCCAACAGTGCGGGAAGCGGGCACTTCAATCCGGTGAGATCGAGCGTTGCGTCGGCGCGCATGGTGTGTCCACTATTGTTTCTGCTCATGGCGGTCGCAGGCGGGCGATGTTCGCAAATCTCAGGCGCGAATATACCTATATCACCTCGGTGGCGCGAACCTTCTGGCGCCTCAGGACGATCAAACGCGACGGCACCCGTACCTTCGTCGACCTGATGGAGGGCTGGGCCGACAAGACGCCCACCGCCCCTGCCATCCTTTTCCAGGATCGCACCGTGTTCTGGCGTGGTTATGAGGAGGGCGCCAACCGCTTTGCCAATTGGGCCAAGAAAGTAGGCATTCGGCGGGGTGATGTGGTGGCGCTCTACCTCGATACCTGTCCGGAATATCTGATGGCTTGGCTCGGCTTCATGAAGCTCGGCGCCGTTACCGCCCTCATCAACACCAACCTGCGCGGCGCGCCGCTGGCCCATTCGATCGCCATCGCCAAGGCCAAGCTGATCGTCGTCGGGGCCGAGTTGCAGGACGCCTTCTCCGAAATCCACCGCGCCGCCGAGCCGTTGCCCGCCTTCGTGTTGGGTGGCGATCTCGATGCCGATCTCGATGCCGCCTCGCCCCAGCGGCCATCGCCGGCCATCCGCGCCGGTCTCACTGCAAGGGACATCGCGCTCTACATCTACACCTCCGGCACCACCGGCATGCCCAAGGCGGCCAACGTTTCGCACTTCCGCATGCTGTTCATGATGAACGGCTTCGGCGGCGGTCTGAAGACGCGCCGGCGCGATCGCACTTACATCCCGCTGCCGCTCTATCACGCCACTGGCGGGGTTTGCGCCGTCGGCATGACGCTGACCGCCGGCGGTTGCGTGATCCTGCGAAAGCGCTTTTCGGCAACCGCGTTCTGGGACGACTGCCGCACCTATCGCGCAACCCTGTTCGCCTATATCGGCGAGCTGTGCCGCTATCTCGTCAATTGCCCGCCCGATCTCAAGGATGGCCAGCACGCCTTGCGAGGCTGCACCGGAAACGGCCTCAGGCCCGAAATCTGGACTACATTCCAGAAGCGTTTCCGCATCCCGCGCATCGTCGAATTCTACGGTTCCACCGAAGGCAACGTTTCGATGTTGAACTACGACAATGTCGTCGGCGCGGTCGGCCGGGTGCCGTCCTACATGAAGAAGATTTTCCCGGTGCGGCTGGTGGCGTTCGACATCGCGGCGGAACAGCCGCTGCGTCGGCCCGACGGCTTCTGCATCGCGTGCCGGCCGGGCGAGGTGGGCGAAGCCCTCGGCGGCATTTCGGAGCGTCCCGGTCGTGCCTTTGAAGGCTATACCGCCGCTGCCGAGACCGAGAAAAAGATCCTGCGCGACGTCTTCACCAAAGGCGATCAATGGTTCCGCACCGGCGATCTGTTGCGCCAGGACGTGGCCGGCTATTTCTATTTCGTCGACCGCATCGGCGATACCTTCCGCTGGAAAGGCGAGAACGTCGCCACCTCCGAAGTCGCCGAGGCGCTGTCGGTGGTAGATGGCATCGAGGAAGTGAATGTCTACGGCGTCGCCCTGCCCGGATATGATGGACGGGCCGGCATGGCGGCGCTGGTCGTGCGTGCCGGCTTCGATCCGCGCGATGTGGTCGACCGGCTGATGTTACCCGCCTTCGCTCGGCCGCTGTTCCTGCGCTTGCGCCCGCGCCTGGAAATCACCGGCACCTTCAAGCTGAAGAAGACCGATCTCGTTGCTCAAGGATTCGATCCCGGCGCCATCGACGACCCGTTGTTCTGGCTCGATCCCGCCGATACCCGTTACAAGCCGCTGACGCAGTCGGTCCATGACGCGATCGTCACCGGCAAGGTGAAGTATTGACGTCTTAGCCGAACGTAATCTCGTCTGCCGGCTTCAGTCGGGCATAGCGGCCGTTCCAGATGTGCTGGGTATGGGAAATGATCGTCGCGGCGGGAAGAATCTCGCTGTCCAAGGTGGTGTGGGCATCGGCGGCGATGGTGACGCGATAGCCGCGTTCAAACGCCGAGCGCACGGTGGCGTCGACGCAATATTCGGTCTGCAGGCCGCAGATCGCCAGTGCATCGATGTCGGCAGCTTTCAGGTGCTGATCGAGATCGGTTTGATAAAAGCCGCTGTTGCGACGCTTGACGATGACGGGTTCGCCCGCGCGCGGCGCCACCTCGGGATGAAAGGCGAAGCCGGGCCCGTTCTTGTCGAAGGCATCGCCGGTGCCGCCGTCATGCTGAATGAAGATAAGTGGCGTGCCGGCGGCGCGCGCCCGCGCTTGCAAGCGGGTGATGGCGGCCACAACCTCGCCACTACGATACGGCTGGATCGTACCGAACATGGCTTGCTGCACATCAATGACCATCAGCGCCAGCATCAAAAACCCCCTGGACCATTGCGGTCCAGAGGGTTGTCCCTCTTGACGAAGGATGGCAAGCGCCGCGCGGCCGGTCTTAGTGACGCTTCAGGCGGACAACGACATCGACGCGAGCGACTTCGGTACCGGCCGGCGCATCCGGCAGTTTGGCGACGGCGATTTCTTCCGAGCCCGGAATATCCGACAGCATGCCGTCATCTTCGTAGTAGAAGTGCTGGTGCTCGGTGGTGTTGGTATCGAAATAGGAACGCGTCGCATCCACCATCACCTGGCGCAGCAGGCCGGCGTTGGTAAACTGATGCAGCGTGTTGTAGACGGTGGCCAGCGACACGCGGATGCCGCGATTGACGGCTTCAGCGTGCAGGGTTTCTGCTGTCAGATGGCGATGGCCGTTGGAGAACAGCAGATCGGCCAGTTCGTTGCGCTGCCGCGTCGGACGCAGGCCGGCGGCCCGCAGGCGCGTCACCGCGGATTCGTTTGTGGTATCACGCATTCTTTTACGCATATCACTTTCCTCAACTACTGACCGAACGGTACGGCCCAATAAAGTTATTCGCTCTCGCCTTTGACCGCGGCTCACGCTATGGAGTCCTCGCGTCAAGCGCGTTCTTGATGAAAGTGTACGCTAGTCGTTAGAATAGTTCTAACGTAGAAATCGTCGCAGGTACCCACACCAAGGGAACCGGAGTTAAGTAGCTGACAGATATGGAAAAAGTGGAAACCAAAAGTCCCGCGCGTCGGTCGAGCTTCGATCTGGCGGGTCTGATCGCCTGCGCCAAGGGTGAACTTTTCGGTATGGGTAACGCCCGTCTGCCGATGCCACCCATGTTGATGTTCGATCGCATTACCAAGATCGCGGACCTCGGCGGCAGTCACGACAAGGGCGAAGTCCAGGCTGAAATGGAAGTGCGTCCCGATCTCTGGTTCTTCAAGTGCCATTTCGAGAACGATCCGGTGATGCCGGGCTGTCTTGGTCTCGACGCGATGTGGCAACTGGTCGGATTCTTCCTCGGCTGGATGGGTGGCCCTGGCAAGGGCCGTGCTCTCGGCGTCGGCGAAGTCAAGTTCTCCGGCATGGTGCTGCCGACCAACAAGCTGATCAGCTATTCGATCGACTTCAAGCGCGTGATCATGCGGCGCTTGGTGATGGGCATCGCTGACGGCGTCATGAAGGTCGACGGCAAGGTGATCTACGAAGCCAAGGATCTTCGCGTCGGTCTGTTCCAGGATGCCGAGCCGCAGCCGGCCTGACCGGAGCGGATTGTTTCGGGACTTGACTGTGTCCTTCGGGTTTTGGGCGTGGTGGCGTTTTCCGTGCCGTGCCCGAACTGCTAGAGGATTGCTGTAACCGTTTTTGAAAGGAACTCGTCCATGAGGCGCGTTGTCGTCACGGGGCTCGGCATTGTTTCCTCCATCGGCAATACCGCGGCCGAGGTCACCGACAGTCTGCGCACGGCGCGCTCGGGGTTGTCGCTCCACCAGACCCACCGCGACATGGGTTTCAGGGCGCAGGTCGCCGGACAGGTGAAGATCGATTTCGAGGCGCTGATCGATCGCCGCGCCCGCCGCTTCATGGGCGACACCGCTGCCTATGCCTTCATCGCCATGGATCAGGCGCTGAAGGACTCAGGCCTCGAGGAAAAGGACGTCATCAACCCCAAGACCGGCCTGATCGTCGGCTCGGGCGGGCCCTCCACTAGGACGCTGTTCGCCGCCGACGAGATCGCCAAGGCCACCGGCCCCAAGAAGATCGGTCCCTTCGCGGTGCCCAAATGCATGTCTTCCACCTGCTCGGCAGTGCTCTCCACCTGGTTCAAGATCAAGGGCGTCAACTATTCGATTTCGTCGGCTTGTGCGACCAGCGCCCATTGCATCGGCAATGCGGCGGAGATGATCCAGTGGGGCAAGCAGGACGTGATGTTCGCCGGCGGCGCCGAGGAACTCGACTGGACGCTGGCGGCCCTGTTCGACGCCATGGGCGCGATGTCGTCGAAGTACAACGAGACGCCGGAAAAGGCCTCGCGCGCCTTCGACAGGGACCGCGACGGCTTCGTCATCGCCGGCGGCGGCGGTGTGCTGGTTCTGGAAGAGCTGGAACACGCCAAGGCCCGCGGCGCGAAGATCTATTGCGAGCTGGTCGGCTACGGCGCCACCAGCGACGGCCATGACATGGTGGCGCCCTCGGGCGAAGGCGCGATGCGCTGCATGCAGCAGGCGCTCGCAACCGTGAAGGGACCGATCGACTATATCAATGCTCACGGAACCTCCACCCCGGTCGGCGACATTGCCGAGGTCAAGGCGATGCGCGAAGTGTTCGGCGCCGCCATCCCGCGGGTCAATTCCACCAAGTCGCTGACCGGGCATTCGCTCGGGGCGGCGGGCGCGCAGGAGGCGATCTATTCGATCCTGCAGATGCAGAACGATTTCATCGCCGAAAGCGCCAACGTCGCCGAACTCGATCCCGAAATCGCCGATGCTCCGATCGTCCGGGCGCGGGTCGACAACGCCCGGTTGGAACGGGTGCTCTCCAACTCCTTCGGTTTCGGCGGCACCAACGCGGCGCTGGTGTTCGAGCGGGTTTAACCAACAGGTTGTCATCCCCGGCCGGGACAGCGCCGTGCCGCGAGGGGGAGGAGACCCCAGGTCGTCACATCGGCGCAGTGCGGCCGAAGTCAACGGAATTGCTTTTCTGGGACCTGAATGGCGTCCCCACCTGGGTCCCCTTCCCTTCGCCTGTTCGCTCTGCGAATAAGCACAGCCGGGGATGACAAATGTTGCATTAACGGCCATTTCGTCGCGTCCACCGGCCGCGGCCGCATCTGCTAGAGCTAGGACATGACAGACCAAAACAAATTGATGGCCGGCAAGCGCGGACTCGTGATGGGGGTGGCGAACGACCACTCCATCGCCTGGGGCATTGCCAAAACCCTGGCTACCCACGGCGCCGAAATCGCGTTCACCTATCAGGGCGACGCCCAGTTGAAGCGCCTGAAGCCGCTGGCAGCCTCGATTGGCGCCTCGATCATGCTACCTGCCGATGTCGAAGATGACGCTCAGCTCGACGCCGCCTTTGCCGCGATCGGCGAACAATGGGGCCATATCGATTTTCTCGTTCATGCCATCGCCTTTTCCGACAAAAACGAGTTGAAGGGCCGCTACGTCGATACCTCGCGCGCGAACTTCGCCAAAACCCTGTCGATCTCCTGCTACTCCTTCACCGCGGTAGCCCAACGCGCCGCCAAGCTGATGGCCGGTCGCGAGGGTTCGATGATCACCCTCAGCTATCTCGGCGCCAAGCAGGTGATGCCGTCCTACAATGTGATGGGCGTGGCCAAAGCGGCGCTGGAAGCTTCGGTCCGGTATCTTGCGGCCGATCTCGGGGCCGACCACGTCCGCGTCAATGCCATCAGTGCTGGCCCGATCCGCACCCTGGCGGGCTCGGCGGTGGGTGGCGGGCGTACCATGTTCCGCTGGATCAAAGGCCTGACGCCGCTGAAACGGACCATCGAGCTCGACCATCTCGGCGGCTCGGCGCTTTACCTTCTTTCCGGTTTGTCGGGTGGGGTAACCGGCGAAGTGCATTATGTCGATGCTGGGTATAACGTGATGGGCGTGCCGCCGGCTTCGTACCTGGAGAGTTGGGCGGCGGAAGGGGGAAAATCGGATGAGGGCTCGGACCGCTAGACTCGCAGCCGCAACGCTTGTCGTCCTCACTGCTGCGGCTGGCGCCGGCTGGCGCGAAGATGCCTCGTCGTCCGACGTCCAGCGCCTCGGCCAGCTTGCCGAATCCCGCGCCAAGGGAGTGCTGGAAGCCGCCAACGGCAATCCGGCCGACGTCGCAGCGATCCAGTCGATCCTTCAGGCGGCCCCGGTTGCGGCCGGACGGTTGGCCGGCACCTGGAAATGCCGCACGATGAAGCTCGGCGGGCTGACACCCGGCATCGTCTACGGCTGGTTCAGCTGCCGCATTTCGGAGCGCGACGGGCGCCTGTTCTTCGAAAAGCTCGGTGGCAGCCAGCGCACCTCGGGCTATCTCTATCCCGACGGCGGCGGCTACGTGTATCTCGGCGCCTCGTATGTCCACTACAACGGCGTCGCCGAAAAGCCGCCGCACTATTCCGGCACCGGCGCCAGCGTCGGCGCGGCCCAAACCCCCGACGACCAGATCGGATTGTTGTCGCTCCTCACCGACGGCCGTGCCCGGCTGGAGCTGCCCACGCCGGTGCAGGAATCGACCTTCGACGTGATCGAGCTGAAGCGCTGAGTGTCATCCCCGGCCGGAGGGCACGCGCAAGCGTGCTCGCAGGGGAAGGGGGCCCAGGTGGTCGAGGCACGCCAGCGTGAGGAATACGAGTCGACTTGGCTTTCTGAGGGTGCCTCGGTACTGAGACCTGGGTCCCCGATCTTCGCGGCAATCGCTGTCGCGACCGCCACTCGTCGGGGATGACACTCTTTGCTTACGCCCGCGCCTTCGCCGCCTCGGCAAAGCGCACGAACAGATAGTGCGAGTCCATCGGCCCGGGGGATGCTTCGGGGTGGTATTGCACCGAAAACACCGGCGCCCCGTCCAGGCGCAGGCCGCAGTTGGAGTTGTCGAACAGCGAAACGTGGGTCTCGATGACGCCGGCGGGCAGGGTGTCGGCATCGACGGTGAAGCCGTGGTTCATCGACACGATTTCCACTTTACCTGTCTCCAGATCCTTCACCGGATGATTGGCGCCGTGATGGCCTTGCGGCATCTTCTTGGTCTGGCCACCGAGCGCCAAGCCCAGCATCTGATGGCCGAGGCAGATGCCGAACACCGGCAAGCCCTTGTCGATCAGGCCACGGATGGTCGGAATGGCGTATTCGCCAGTTGCCGCCGGATCGCCGGGGCCATTCGACAGCACCACGCCATGCGGTTCATATTTCAGCACGTCGTCCAGCGTCGACCCAGCCGGCAGCACCGTGATGTCGGCGCCGAGCCCGGCCAGCATCCTGAGGATGTTCCGCTTGACGCCGTAATCGAGCACGACGGTGCGGAAAGTCGGGTTTTCCTGCTTGCCATAGCCCTTGTTCCACGCCCACGGCGTCTCGTCCCATTTGTACATCTGGCGCGAGGTGACCTCTTTCGCCAAGTCGAGCCCGACCAGCCCCGGAAAGGCGCAGGCCGCTTCCGCCAGCGCTGCCACTTCACCGCGCCCGATCACGCCGTGCGGCATGCCGTTTTCGCGGATGCGGCTCGCCAGCGCCCGGGTGTCGATGCCGGCGATTGCCGGGATGTTGTGCTTCTTCAGCCAGGCATCGAGGCTCATCAGGGCACGGTAGTTGGACGGGTTCGCCGCGTCGGCGCGCACGATCAGGCCACGCACATGCGGGGTGGTGTATTCGATGTCCTCGTGATTGGCGCCGACGATGCCGATGTGGGGGAAGGTGAAGCAGACGATCTGCCCGGCATAGGAGGGGTCCGACAGGATTTCCTGATAGCCGGTCATGGCGGTGTTGAAGCAGACTTCCCCGACCGCCTCGCCCGTGGCGCCGAAGCCATAGCCTTCGAACACGGTGCCATCGGCCAGAACCAGTTTCGCGCGAGGAAAGGCAGCCACCGCATCGGCGGTGGGCGTCAAAATCGTGTCGGTCATGGGAAGCCTCGAATTTCCCGGAAAATAGGGATGGGGGGCGGTGGGGTCAAGCCCGCAATTAGACGGAAAAAGCCATTATTTTCCAGGGTGTTGAATGCATTCTTCGGTTCCCTTGGCGCGTATCGAGGATATGAAATAGCCCGTCGCCCGCCGCTCCAGGGTGAACACGGTGGCCTTGAGACCGAGCCCCGAAAGGCAGATCTGGCTCGCCGATCCGGCTCTGTTGACCTCACGATCCATTTCCATGTCGACTTCGGGTTCGGGGCCCAAGATCGCGCGTAAGGCCGCCGCCGCAGCCGGGCGGGCGAGGTCGGCCGTGGGTTTGTGGCGGAAAATTCGCTGCAGGAGGGCATCGATGGTGTCGAGTTCCGGCACCACCGGTTTCTTGCCGTCATCGACGATGCGGTCGGGCAGGATGCGAAAGGTCCAATCAAGCTGACGGCCAACGCCGGACCCGCCAGCCTGAAACGATTTGAATTCATCCTTTACCCGAATGACGACGGTATCGGATGCGGCGGCGGCGATGTCGGGATCATCGATCATGTAGGCGTAGGACCCAACCGTGAGCGGCTCCGCTTTGATCCCATCCCAGCGCCAGAAGCTGATCTGACCAGCCACCGTTTCGCCGGCGAACTGGGCGTAAGTGGCGTGAATGGCAAACCGCAGATGTCCATCCACATCCGCTTTGAGGGGCATCGCGCCGCCGAAGATCGGGCCGCAATTCAGCCGGTCATCGTCATCGCCACAGGTGCCGCCCGTGCGCCACGCCTTCAGCACGGGAAAACGGCCCGGATCAGCGTTACGGATATCCCATACCACCTGCCAACGGCCTTCCCGGCGGGCGACGAAGAACACATTGCCCATCTCACCGAAACCGGACGAAACCGCATAAAGGCCCGGAGCCAACGGGTCGATGGAGGCGGGCGCGACGTCATTGAGGTTGTTGAAGCGCCAGTTGAGCAGGGCATTGCGCCGCGCTTCGAGAGTGAGATCGGGCTGGTTGTTGAGCCAGTCGACCGTCCAGTCCTGTGTCGCTTGCCAAACCGCATTCAGCGCGGCCTGTTCTTGCGGCGTCTCAACCCAGAAATCGCAGCCGTTGCCACGGCAGCCATGCAGCAGCACCGTGACCGCCTCCCCATACCGCTCCTGCGGCGTCAAATCGCCGGCTGAGGCAGCGGCCAGCACTCCCAAGCCGGTCGCCAAAAGCGCGCGAAGGAGGGAGGCCATAGCAGTCCCCTATGTCTTTGCAGGGCGAACACAGGCGTTGTTTGATGTGGCCGGTATTCGCGTGGCGTTGGCGATGAAATAGCCGCTGGCCCGCCGCACGACCTGAAAATGGAGGTCGAAGCCGTCAAAGCCATCGCTGAATAGGCATACCTGGGCGCCTTGTGCGTTCGGCCAGGTGACGAAATCGCCCCGGTCAGGCGTGTAGTTCGCCATCAGCGCCAGCGTCTCAGGCGTTGCCGCGCCTGCGACCGGCAGATGGCGCGCGAGCCGATCATAGACCTGATCGATGAAATCGGCTTCGGGATGAACGAGCCGCTTGCCGCCATCCTCGACCCGGTCGGGCAGGGCTCGGAACGTCCAATCAAGCTGCCGTCCCTCGCAGGCGCCGCAGGCTTCCAAGGACAGGTAATCGCTCTTGACCCGGACGACGACAGTATCGGCCGTGTCATGGCCGCGCAGGATATCGTCCTGT
>NZ_JBWZET010000081.1:0-4044 GCF_056722145.1 Rhizomicrobium sp.
CTGCTGGACAGCCAACCGGAGCCGGCGGTGCGAGCGCTGGAAGCGGCGGAATAGGCCCCTCGCCCACCGCCTCGCTGCCCGGCGACAGCGAAGTCGTCCGCCTGCTGAACGTCGCCCTCAAGAACGAACTGACCGCGATCAACCAGTACTTCCTGCACTCGCGGATGCTGGCCGATTGGGGCGTATCGATCCTCGCCCATAAGGAATACGAAGAATCAGTCGACGAGATGAAGCACGCCGACCGGCTGATCAAGCGCGTGCTGTTCCTCGGTGGGCTGCCGAATCTGCAGGACCTCGGCAAGCTGCGCATCGGCGAATCCGTACGCGAGGTGCTGGGCTGCGATCTGGCGCTCGAACTCGACGCCCTCGGCACCCTGAAGGCCGGCGTCGCCCATAGCGAAACCATCGGCGATTACGTTTCGCGCGAGCTGTTCAAGGCGATTCTCGAAAGCGAGGAGGAGCACATCGATTTCCTCCAGACTCAGATGCGGCTGATCGAGCAGATCGGGATCGAGAACTACATTCAGCTGCAATCGAAGCCGAACGGCTCCTGACCGGCGCTGTGCGACATCGCGCGCATAGTATTGATTTGCATTCTTAAATCCCTCTTTTTGGGGTCCTAGCGGACCCTAAACCCGGCGCTGCGACAGTCTCGCAATTGTTCCGGCAGCCAGTTGCCTTACCCTAACGTCCAAGTGAAGTTGAGACGCAATCTCATTAACACGAGGGGGAAGGAAAATGAGAGCAACAGTGCGAGTCTTGGCGGCGATGGGACTCGGGTTGGCGGCGGTCGTGGGATCGGCAACCGCAGACGATGCGCCATTTCTCAATACCGATCCGGCATCGGTGATGGCCAAAGGCGATCATGCCGTGCAGCAATGGCTGAGCTGGGCCCACGGCCACTCCGGCGAAAGCTATAACGCCTTCGAATCCCTGACCGAGTTTGATTACGGCCTGACCGACCGCCTCCAGCTTTCGGCCACCCTCGCCTACGACTGGGACCGTACCCGCCCACCCGGCGGACCGACGGCCACCACCAGCGTCGTCGGGGTTCAGGGGGAAGCGATTTTCATCCTCGCCCGAACCGACCAAAGCCCAGTCGGAATCGCGGTGGCAATCGATCCGGCATGGGACGCCGGCTCGCGCGGCCTCGCCCTGCGGCTGCTGCTCACCAAGTACTTCGGCGGCTTCGAGAACGTTCTCAACATCAATTTCGAAAACGGCTGGGACAAAGACGGCGACGGCGGCTGGACCGAATCCGGCGCGGTCACGCTCAATTACGGCCTCGGCTATGCCCTCGACGAGCATTGGACCCTGGGGCTCGAGGTCGGCAACCAGTTCGCGTTCAGCCGGCTGGTGACCTCGGTCGATTTCGCCGATGCCGGTCTTACGGTCTTCCTCGGTCCGACCGTTGAATACGACTGCTCCCTGGCGGTGTTTACCCTCGGCGTGCAGGCGCAACTTCCGCTGGCAAGCGGTGGGAACGTGGCGGGCGGTTATCGCACCGACGCCGAACGCTGGCGCGCCGGCTTCCGGCTGGCCCGATCAATTTAAACCATCAATGCGCAACCAGTCTTCGCGCCCCTCCGGCCTTACGGCCACCACCCCCGCTATTCCGACCGGCTCGCCGGAACGCGATCCGCGGGGGAGGAAAGAAATAGAGCCGCGGCAATTCACCGACTGAACCGTTCTGCCCTGCACCTTAAGACTCTCCGGGCCAAAACCTCGGAGAGTCTCTTTGTTTAAGCGCACCGCTCTGGCCCTTGCGGCGATCGTCCTTACGCCCGCGTTTGCCGACGAAGGTATGTGGACGTTCGACAATTTTCCCGCCGCGCAAGTGAAGACCCGCTACGGCGTCGACGTGAACCGTGCCTGGCTCGATCGCGTCCAGGCGGGCGCGGTGCGGCTCTCCGGCGGCTGCTCGGCGTCGGTGGTTTCCAAGCAGGGCCTGGTGCTGACCAACGATCATTGCGTGCGCAGCTGCGTGCAGCAGAACTCGACCGCCCAGAACGATTACATCAAGACCGGCTACATGCCGGCCAAGCGCGAAGACGAAAAGCTGTGCCCCGGCATGCAGGCGGAAATCCTCGAGATCATCACCGATGTCACGGCCCGCATCAACACCGCCAGCCAGGGCAAGACCGGCGCCGATTTCCTGCACGCGCGCGACGTCGCCATCGCCGCGATCGAGAAGGACGGCTGCAAGGGCCGCGAGGACAAATACCGCTGCCAGGTGATCGCGTTCTATCAGGGCGGCCAGTTCAAGCTCTACGCCTATCGCAAATACTCCGACGTGCGGCTGGCGTTTGCGCCCGAAACCGGAATCGCGTTCTTCGGCGGCGATCCCGACAATTTCAATTTCCCCCGCTTCAATCTCGATTTCGGATTGGTGCGGCTTTACGAGAACGGCAAGCCGGCCGCCACGCCCAAGCATCTCAAATGGTCGGTCGCCAATCCGAAAGCCGGCGAGCCGGTGTTCGTGGCCGGCAATCCGGGCTCGACCTCGCGGCTGCTGACCGTGTCGCAGCTTGAGGCACTGCGCGACCTCGTAATGCCCGATACCCTGATCATGCTGTCGGAATATCGCGGCACGCTGACCCAGTTCTCGGCCGAAAGCCCCGAACACGCCCGTATCGCCAGCGCCAATCTGTTCGGCATCGAAAACAGCTTCAAGGCCTATCGCGGCCGCTTCGAAACCCTCAACGATCCGGCGATGATGGCCGCCAAGCGCGCCGCCGAAGCCGATCTGCGCGCCAAGGTGAAAGCGAACGCCCAGCTTGCAGCGGCGACCGGCGATCCGTGGAGCGAACTCGAAACGATCGCCAAGGTGCGCGCCGGACTGGAACGGCCGTATCTGTGGACCGAAACGCGCGCCGGTTTCCGTTCCGAACTGTTCTCTTATGCCCGCGCCATCGTGCGCGGCACCGCCGAACGCGAGAAGCCGAACGGCGAGCGGCTGCGCGACTACACCGATGCACGCCTGCCGCTGGTCGCCAAAAACCTGCTCGATGCGCGCCCGGTCTATCCCGATCTCGAACGCGTGAGCCTCACCTTCTGGCTGTCGAAGCTGCGTGAGGCGCTGACCGCCGATGCCCCCGCCACCAAGATTTTCCTCGGCAAGGAGTCGCCGGAAAGCCTCGCCGAAGCGCTGGCGGGGTCACGGCTGGCCGATCCCGCCTATCGCAAGGCGTTGTGGGATGGTGGCCGCGCCGCGGTGGAAAAAAGCGACGACCCGATGATCCGCTTCGTGCTCGCCACCGATCCGACCAGCCGCGCCATCCGCAAAGCCTATGAGGACAAGGTTGCGGCACCGACCGAACGCGCCAGCGAGAAGATCGCCCAGGCCCGCTTTGCCGTGTACGGAACGGCGAACTATCCCGACGCCACCTTCTCGCTGCGCCTCAGCTATGGCGCGGTGGAGGGCTGGAACGAGCACGGCACGCCGGTGGCGCCGTTCACCTACTTCCCCGGCCTCTACGACCGCGCCACCGGTAAATATCCCTTCGACCTGCCGGAGCGCTGGGTCGGCCTCAAGGACACGCTGAACGCCAAGACCGTGTTCAACTTCGCCAGCACCAACGACATCATCGGCGGCAATTCCGGCTCGCCGGTCCTGAACGCCAAGGGCGAGGTGATCGGCGCCGCCTTCGACGGCAATATCGAAAGCCTGGGCGGCGATTACTGGTATGACGGCAGCGTGAACCGGACGGTCGTGGTCACCACCGCGGCGATCACCGAGGCGCTGAAAAACGTCTATCACCAACCCGCCCTGGTGAAGGAGCTGACCGCGAAATAGGCTCCGGCTTGTGCTACACTTCCCGGACGGGTGCGTTGGGGCGCCCGCTCTTGGGGGGATACCATGAGAAAAGCGATCCTCGCGTTCGCGGGCTTTGCGGCATTTGCGGCGCTTCCGGCAGCCGCGCAAGACGCCATGGAAACGGTGGCGGTCACCGGCTACCGCGCCTCGGATTCGACCACCCTGCCCTATGTCGTCCTGACCCGGCGCGCCGATCATCTGTATACGTCGATCACCGTCGAAGACGA
>NZ_JBWZET010000082.1:0-5800 GCF_056722145.1 Rhizomicrobium sp.
GGCCAATCAGGCCGGCATTCTGGCGGATGGACGCCTCGATTGCGTTGGCCACGTCCGGGTTGGCTGCCAAATAGGCCTTGGCCGCCTCGCGACCCTGCCCGACCCGGGTGCCGTCATAGGAGAACCAGGAGCCCGACTTTTCCACGATCCCGGCTTTGACGCCGAGGTCGAGAAGCTCGCCGGTCTTGGAGATTCCTTGGCCGTACATAATGTCGAACTCGACCTGTTTAAAGGGCGGAGCGACCTTGTTCTTGACCACTTTGACGCGGGTCTGGTTGCCCACGACCTCGTCGCGGTCCTTGATGGCGCCAATGCGCCGGATATCGAGCCGCACCGAGGAATAGAATTTGAGCGCGTTGCCGCCGGTGGTGGTTTCCGGGTTGCCGAACATGACGCCGATCTTCATGCGGATCTGGTTGATGAAGATCACGATGGTGTTCGACTTGGAGATCGAGCCGGTGAGCTTTCTGAGCGCCTGGCTCATCAGGCGGGCCTGCAGGCCGGGCAGCTGATCGCCCATTTCGCCTTCGAGTTCGGCCTTGGGGGTCAGGGCCGCCACCGAATCGATCACCACGATATCGACGCCGCCCGAACGCACCAGCGTATCGGTGATCTCAAGCGCCTGTTCGCCGGTATCGGGCTGGGAAATCAGCAGCTCGTTGACGTCGACGCCGAGCTTGGTGGCATAGATCGGGTCCATGGCGTGTTCGGCGTCGATATAGGCCGCCGTGCCGCCCTTTTTCTGGACTTCGGCGACCGCGTGCAACGCCAGCGTGGTTTTGCCCGAGGATTCCGGGCCGTAAATCTCGATGACGCGGCCGCGCGGCAAGCCGCCGATGCCGAGCGCGATGTCGAGGCCGAGCGATCCGGTCGAGACCACGTCGGCCGCGGTCACCGGCTCCTTCTGGCCGAGTTTCATGACGCTGCCTTTGCCAAAGGCGCGATCGATCTGCGACAGCGCCGCTTCGAGGGCGCGCTTCTTGTCGGTGTTGTCTTCTTTTCCCACGACCCGCAACGGTGCCTGACTCATCGGTTCCGTCTCCGTTAGACCACGGCGCGGGGCCCATTCCCAATGAATTTCGCACGCCCGCGACTCCGGTCAAAGTACACGGTTTGTTCCCAAAGGCAAGCCGCTAGATAGTGGGTTGATTCACCGACAAAATACCCAATGCTGTTCGCGCCGTGTTCCTGGGAATTGATCGCAGGCACGCGGCGGCCCTGCGGCGAGAACAAAACCGGGCCTTAAGGCTTGGTCCAGAGGCGATTCGGCCAGGGCGGCGGCGCCGAAATCGCCTGCCGTAAACCTCCTGTAAGGGTCGAGGACTAGAGTCCCGCGTCCTGATGCGGGAGGCCCTGATGGCACCCAGGCTCGGAATTTCTTCGCTCGATGAGCAGCACGATGCGCTGGGCAGCATGCTGAAGGCGTTTCAGCTGGTGGTCACCAGCCGGCGGCCGGATGTGGAGGTTTGCACCGTCATTTCCGCGGCGCTCGCCGCCATCCGGGCCCATTTCCAGCAGGAAGAAGCGCTGATGGCCACAAGCGGCTATGGCGCGGCCGAGGCGCATCGCTTCGAGCACCAGCGGCTGATGCTGGCGGTCGCCTCGCTCACCGCCGACGCGCTCGAGAAGCGCCGCGCTCCCGAGGTGCTGGCCGAGAACGGCGATCTGCTGCGCGCGCTGTTCTGCGACCACATCGGCCGCGACGACCACGCTCTTGCCGAACATCTCTTAAGTTTGACGGCGGGGTAAGGCGCCGGTTAACGCCGCCGCTAAACTTGCAGCAATTCGCCCCGCAATTGTGGGCTTTGCGAGGCTGCGGCCGTCAACGCCCCGGCCCTTCAGGTAAGCGTTGCGCAACCGGGCGCGGCTTACGCTTTTCGCGGACAACGGAGCGTGGCTCCAGGCAGAACGCCAGGCGCCGGAACCGGCGCCGGCCGCAAAAGGTGGGACATATGGATCGTTACGGCGACGCCTTCACGTTGGGCGTCAATGCGATGGACAGCGAACATCGCCGCCTCGCCGCGCTGTTCGACGACTTCGTGACATGCATGAAGCAAGGGGGGCCGCTGGAGCGCGCCCGCGAGATCGTCCACGACGCGCTCGCCGTCACCAATGCCCATTTCGAGCATGAAGAGGCGATGATGGCCGAAGTACATTATCCCGGCCTCGAAGAGGAGAAGTTGCAGCACCGCATGTTGCGCCTGAAGCTCACCACCCTGGTCGGCGATGCGCTCAACACCGGCCATTGCGATCCGGTGACGCTGGAAAACCTCGCCACCATGCAGCAGCTGTTTTTCGAACACATCACCGGGCCCGACCGCGCACTGGCGAACTTTCTGATCGCGCGCGGCCACAAATAAGGGAGCCTTGCGAGGGGGCGCGGCGTTAATCGGGAAACTCCGAGAGACGCGCGTGCCCTCATCCGAAGAAACCGCTCACCTCGAACGGGCGGAAATCCGCCAGACGACCGGCAAACTGTCGGACAGCGCCGACCGGCGCACCGAACTGGCGGCCGACCGCACCCAGCTGGCGGCCGAGCGCACCTATGCCGCCTGGGTTCGCACCGGGCTGGCGGCAATGGCGAGCGGCATCGGCGCCAAGGCGCTGCTGACCGGCATTCTTCCCGACCTCGGCGTCATGCTGGCCGGCACGGTGCTGGAACTTTTCAGCGCGTTCTGCTTCGCGGCCGCGGTGTGGCGGGAAACCTCGCCCGGTGTGCCGCCGCCCAAGCCCGATACGCGCCGGATTCCGCGGGGCCTTCTGTTCACCGTGAACGGATTTTTGGCGCTGGTCGCGCTTGCCGCCCTGGTGAGCATCTGGGTCGGCCGCTGAGCCAGCGGCGCGAACCTGTCGCAGGAATGGGAAGAATTCCCAACAATTGCTCAATTCGTACGCATTGCAGCCTTGGTTGCGCCACACCCGGGAGGCATTCCCCCGCCGCCGATTGGTAACGGTCCCATTAACCAGCCTCGGAGGATGCAATGAAGACGGTTGTCGCCGCCTATTCGATCACGATGGGTCTTGCCCTGCTGGCGGCGTGGTTGGCGTTGTGGACGCTCGGCGCCATTCCCGAAATGATCAGCCGGCCGTGGGAAATCGCCATGCATCTGACGGCGGAATTCACCACGGCGGGCCTGCTCATCGCCAGCGGCATCGGCCTCCTCGCCGGCGCGCGCTGGGCGACACGCGTCAATATCTTTGCCTCCGGCATGCTGGTCTACAGCCTGATCCAGAGCCCGGGCTATTACCTTGAGAAGAACGCCATGCTGTTCGTCGTGCTGTTCGCGCTGGCGTTCCTGGTGACGGTGATGATCTCGCCGGCATTCAAGCCCCAGCCGCCGACATCCTTTGAGCGCCTTGAATGAACTGAAGGACGTCGTTGTTGAAACGCTCCGGCTGGGTCTGGGCGAGGCCGTGCGGGGCACCGCTGTAGATCTTCAGTTCCGCGCCCTTGACGATCTTGGATGCCTTCATCGCCGCCGCGCCGATCGGCACGATCTGGTCGTCGTCGCCATGAATGAACAACGTCGGCTTGTCGATTGTCTTGAGGTCTTGGGTGTAGTCGACTTCCGAGAATTCGTGGATGCAGTCGTAAAGCCCCTTGATGCCGCCCATCATCGCCTGCAGCCAGAACGAATGCTTGAGGCCGTCGGAGACGTGGGCGCCGTCGCGGTTGAAGCCGTAGAACGGTGCCGTCAGGTCGAGATAGAACTGCGAGGCATCGCCGGCGACCCCGGCGCGGATGGCATCGAACATCTCTTTCGGCGTGCCTTCGGGATTTGACGGCGTCTTCAGCATCAGCGGCGGCACTGCGCCCACCAGCACCAGCTTGGCGACCCGCGAGGTGCCGTAACGGCCGCAGTAATGGGCGACTTCGCCGCCGCCGGTGGAATGGCCGACGAGGATCGCATCCTTGACCCCGGCGGCTTCCATCACCGCGGCGAGATCGTCGGCATAGGTGTCCATGTTATTGTGGTCCCAGGTCTTGTCCGAGCGGCCGTGGCTGCGCCGGTCATGGGCGATGACGCGATAGCCGCGCTGACCGAAGAACAGGAACTGGGCGTCCCAGGCATCGGCCGTCAGCGGCCAGCCATGCGAGAACACGATCGGCTGGCCCGCGCCTCCGTCCTTGTAGAAAATCCGGGTTCCGTCTTTGGCGGTTGCAAACATGATCGGCTCCTGTTTGTGGCGGGAGCGATCACTGAAGCATGGCGGGTGCGGCAGGCGGAAGAATAAAAGGTATCTATCACGTATGTTTATTGTGACGGCCTGTCATCCGGGCGCGCCGCCGCTTGCCCCACAACACGACACCGGTGACCGACAGCATCGCCACCATCAGCCCGCTGAGCGAGACGAGAATGCGTCCCGGCCAGCCGAAAATGCGCCCGGAGTGGAGCTGATATTGCATGCCGGCATAGACATCGGCGAGGCGCCCGTGGCCGGCGTCGGTCTCAAACACCAGGCGGCCGGTCCGATCATCGAAGGCGCGCGTCGACAGACCAAAACCGTTGAGGCCGCGGTCGCCGTGCCCGTAACTGACGCCGACGACGCCGTGCTCGGGCTCGCGGAAAACCCAAGTGGCATCGGGCACGGCGGCACGGCGCAGGGCATCGTCGAACGACAGGCGCGGGGTTGCGGTTCGCAGCGGGCGGATGTCCTCCAGTGTCGGCGACAGCGTTGTGACCGTCTTCAGCAGCGGCCGGAAAACCTGCGCCGGCAAGCTGAGGGCAACGCCGCTCGACGCCAGCACGAGCAGCATCGCCCACACCCACAGGCCGCCGGCGCGATGCAGGTCGAAGCTGAAGCGATAGGGGCTGGCGCCCGGCTTGATCCGCCACGCCATCCGCCACTTCTTCCAGAACGGAAGGGTGGTGAGGCGTTTGCCGCGCGGCAAGGTTAGGGCGAAGGCGATGAAGCAATCGATCGTCCAGACGCAGGCGATGAGCCCCATCAGATAAAGCCCGACGACGCCGGGCAGTTTCAGCGTGTAATGGAAGACGTACAGCATCGGCATCAGCGCGGCGCGCGACAATCCCGCTGCACCCCATTGCCGTTTGCCCAGCACCCGCCCGCTGGCCGGATCGGCGAACACCTGATCATAGCCGAGCGGCGCGCCCGTCGGGCCGACCCAGACTTCGCTCGCGCGTCCCGGCGGCGGCAGCGACAGCATCGTCACGCGGGCCCCCGGCAGCTGCCGTTCGACGCGGGCGGCCAGCGTCGATGGCGACAAGCGCGGGCCATCGGTGTGAACCGCGTACAATTCTGGATTCAGCGCCCGGTCGAGTTCGGCCTCGAACACGATCACGCTGCCGGTCAGGCCGGCGACCGCGAGGAAAATCGCGATCGCCAACCCGACATAACGATGCAAACGGGTGAGAACGGCCCGTATCACAGTTTGTAGCTGAGTTTGGCTTCCACCGTGCGCGGGAAGCCGGGCTGAACATAGACATTGTTGTACGAGCCGGAGAAATAGCGCTCGTCGAACAGGTTCTTGAACGAGAGCTGCAGTTCGGCATCGTGATAGGCGTAGGCGATTTCGGCATCGACCAAAGTGTAGGCAGGCAGGCGGAAGCTGTTGGCCAGATCGCCCGCCATGCCGGAATAGTGATGCACGCCGCCGGCGAGCGAGAAGCCCGACAGATCGCCGTCGAAGCCATAGCGCGTCCACAGCCCGAGGCCGTTCTTGGCGACATTGCTGAGCTGGTCGCCGATCAGGAGGGGATTGGTGTCGGTGATCACCGCCGCGTCGGTATAGGCATAGGTCAGGATCGCCTGCCAATTGTCGCTGAGCGCGAAGCGG
>NZ_JBWZET010000083.1:0-5246 GCF_056722145.1 Rhizomicrobium sp.
AAGCCCCGCAGCCGGTCGAGACCCACCGTCGTGCCCATCGCGAAGTAGGCACCGGCGACGAGATCGAGATCGAGCCCCAGATGGGCGGCCATCAGCGCGATTTCCGGCAAGCCCGCCATCAGCGGCAGCACGGCCCCATCCTCGGCGATATCGGGCGGCACGCCGCCGGCAACCAGCTCGGCGATGCGCGCTTCGGTGTCGTGCGCTTCATAGGGACTGACCAGGGTCGAAAAAGTGCCGCGCAGCTTGTCGGCGCCATCGCGGTAAAGGGCAACGATCGACGACAGCTCGGCACCTTCCGGCACATTGGTGATGAACCACAGCCCGAGCCGGCGCAGCACCGCGACGATGTCGGAATACATCGCGGTCTGCAGCTTGGCATCGACCTTGAGATCGAGGCCGTCGATGCGCTTCTTCAGGGTGGAAAGCCCGAAGGCACCGTCGGCGACGGCAAAGGCGCGCACGATGCGGGCCGCGGGGGCGCCGCTCATCTCCTTCATGCGGGCGACGAACAGCGGCCCGGCGAGATTGATCAGCTTGTTGGCCACCACGTCGGTGATGATTTCGCGCTTCAAGCGATGGCGCGTCAGTTCGTCGGGCAGCGCCGCGACCGCTTCCGGCGGGAAATAGCTCGCCAGCGCCGGAAGGAAATAAGGATCGTCGGGCAGATCGCTGGCGAGGAGTTCGGCCTTGAGGTCGAGCTTGGCATAGGCGAGCAGCACCGACAGCTCGGGACGCGTCAGGCCCTTGCCGGATTGGGCGCGGCGGCGCAGTTCGGCATCGTCGGGCAGGAATTCCACGGCGCGATCGAGCCGCCCGCGCGCTTCGAGGTCGCGCATGTAGCGGCTTGAGGCGTCGAGGTCGGTGGCCCCACGCGCTTCGGCTACCGTCAGTGCCAGGGTCTGGTCGTAATTGTCCTTCAGCACCAGGGCGGCGACTTCGTCGGTCATGCGGGCGAGGAGATCGTCGCGCTCGGCGCCCGTCATTTCGCCGCGCCGCATCGCGCCGCCCATCAGGATTTTCAGATTCACTTCATGGTCGGAGGTATCGACGCCGGCGGAATTGTCGATCGCGTCAGTGTTGAGGCGCACGCTGTTATGGGCACACTCGATGCGGCCAAGCTGGGTGAGGCCGAGATTGGCGCCTTCGCCGACGACTTTGGCGCGCACCTCTTTGCCGTTGATGCGCACCGCATCGTTGGAACGATCGCCGACTTCGAGATTGGTCTGCGACGCCGCTTTGACATAGGTGCCGATGCCGCCGAGCCATAAGAGATCGACGTCGGCTTTGAGGAGGGCCTTCATCACGTCGGCGGGCGTGGCGACGTCAGCGGCCAGGCCCGTCAGCGCCTTCATTTCCGCTGTCAGCGCGATTTCCTTCAAGCTGCGGGCAAAGATGCCGCCGCCTTTGGAGATAAGTTTCGCCTCGTAATCGGCCCACGACGAGCGCGGCAGATCGAACAGGCGCTTTCTCTCGGCCCAGCTTGTCGCCGGATCGGGATCGGGGTCGATGAAGATGTGGCGATGATCGAAGGCGGCCACCAGCTTCATCTGTTGCGACAGCAGCACGCCGTTGCCGAAGACATCGCCCGACATGTCGCCGATGCCGACCGCGGTGAACGGCGCCGTCTGGATATCGCGGCCGATTTCGCGGAAGTGGCGCTTGACCGCTTCCCAGGCGCCGCGGGCGGTGATGCCCATCACCTTGTGGTCGTAGCCGTGACTGCCGCCCGACGCGAACGCATCGCCAAGCCAGAAGCCGCGGGCCTCGGCGATCCCGTTGGCAATGTCGGAGAAGGTCGCCGTGCCCTTGTCGGCAGCCACCACCAGATAGGGATCGTCGTCATCGCGGCGCACGACCTGCTCGGGCGGCACCACCTCGCCATCGGGGCCGAGATTGTCGGTAACGTCGAGCAGCGCATGGATGAAGGTCTTGTAGGCCGCGATGCCGACAGCTTGCGTTTCCTCGCGGGTTGCGTTCGCCGGCATCTGCTTGGGATAGAAGCCGCCCTTGGAGCCCACCGGCACGATGCAGGCGTTCTTGACCTGCTGCGCCTTGACGAGCCCCAGGACTTCGGTGCGGAAATCCTCGCGCCGGTCGCTCCAGCGGAGGCCGCCGCGGGCGACCTTGCCGAAGCGCAGGTGCACGCCTTCCACCTGCGGCGAATAGACGAAAATCTCGACATGTGGTCGCGGTGCCGGCAATTCGTCGAGCTTGTCCGAGGCGAGCTTCATCGCCAGATACGGCTTCGGCCGCTCACCAGTGCCGTGCTGATAGAAATTGGTCCGCAGCACATTGACGATGACGTTGCGGATGCGGCGGATGATGCGGTCGTCGTCGAGGCTGGCGACGTCGTGCAGCGCGGCATCGATCTGGCCCAGCAGCGCATCGCTCTCACCTGTGCTTTCCGGCGACAGGCGGGCGTGGAACAGCTCTACCAGCATCTTGGCCAGCGCCGGATTGCGGGTGAGGGTCTGCTCCATATAGTCCTGGCTGAACGGGATCGCGGCCTGGCGCAGGAATTTCGCCACCGCGCGCAAAATGGTGATGTCGCGCCAGTCGAGACCGGCAGCGATGGTGAGGCGGTTGAAACCGTCGCTTTCGGCATCGCCGGCGATCACCGCATGGAAGGCGGCCTGCAGCAGGTGCTTGATCTCGGTGCCTTGCGCCGGACCCTGATCGGCGCGCTCCATCAGGAAATCGAGCACGAAGGCTTCGCCGGATTCGGCGACGATCGGATAAGCGTCTTCGGCGATCACCTTGAGGCCGAAATTCTCGAAGATCGGCAGTGATACCGACAAGGGCAGCGCCGGGCCGAGGCCATAAAGCTTGATGCGCAAGGTGGAACGGCGGTCGGAGATGCGGCGCATGACGCGCGCTTCCACCGCGGGCCTCCGCCCCGAGCGCGCCAGGCTGTCTATGGCGGCGAGGTCTTCGGCGCCTTCGGTGGGCGTGAAGGCATCGCGGTAGCGGGCGGGCAGGCCCGGCGCCTGCTGACGGAACAGGCGGGTGCCTTCGATCTCGCCATAGCGCGCCTTCAGGACATCGAGGAAGCCGTCCTCCCAGGTGCGGATGGCGGCGCGCATTTCATGCTCGATGGCCGCGATATCGATCGACGGCGGGGCGCCGTCATCGAAGCCGACGGTGTAATAGAGCCGCGCCAGAACGGAATCGGTGAGGCTGGGCACCGCTTCCATCGGCCGCCCGCTGAGCGCCTCGGCGAGGATTTCGTGCAGGCGGGCGTGGACCGCCGAATTGAAACGCTCGCGCGGCACGAACACGATCGCGGCGGCGAAGCGGTCGAAGCGGTCGATGCGGACGAACAGCTTCAGCTTGGGCCGCTCGGTCAGGCGCAGCATGCCCATGGCGGCGGTGTAAAGCTCGTCTTCGCCGGTCTGGAACAACTCGTCGCGCGGAAAGCTGTCGAGGATGTGCGCCAGCGTTTTGGCGTCGTGGCCGCGGGCGGGAAGGCCGGCGCGCGCCATTACGTTGCCGGTCTTGAAGCGCAGAAGCGGAATATCGGCCGGCGTGCGGCTGTAGGCGCCCGAGGTGAACAGGCCGACAAAGCGGCGCTCGCCCTTGAAGGCGCCATCGGGCGTGAACAGCTTGACGCCGATGTAATCCATGAAGACGCGGCGATGGACGAGGCTCTTCTCGTTCGACTTGGTGATGATCAGCGGCTCGGGGCGCTGCAGGAAGGCGCGCAGCGCGTCGGAAACACTGGTCTCGTCGGCGGAGCGGCGGACGACGCGGGCGCTTGTATCGGCGAGTACGCCGAGGCCGGAGCCGTCGACCGGCAGCAGTTCGCCGCCATTGGTCGCGGCATAGGCATAGTCGCGGCTGCCGAGGAAGGTGAAATGGTCGTCGCCCAGCCATTCGAGGAATTCGATGGTCTCGCGGATTTCCTGCGCCGGGGCGCGCGAGGGCGTCAGTTTCAGTTCGGTGATGACGGCGGCGAGGCGCTCCTTCATCGCCTGCCAGTCGCGCACCGCCAGCCGCACCTGCGAGAACACCGCTTCGGCGCCTTTGACGAGCGCTTCGCGCAGATCCTCTTCGACGATGGTGTCGGTGACGATGACGATGACGCTGGTCGGCCAGCCGGCAACGGTGACGATGGGATGGAACACGGCGCGGGCGGCGAACCCTTGCGCCGTCACTTCGCCCATCAGGGAATCGAACAGGAACGGCGCATCATCGTTGATCGCGACCAGCACGGTTTCCTTGCGGGGGAAATCGGCGCTCTCGAGCGCGGGATCGATCAACGTCACCAGCGCTTGGCCGGGGAGATGGGCGGCGACGCGGGCCTGGATCAGGCGGGCGAGCGCGATCAGCTCGCGCGGGGCGTAGCGCGCAATGTCCTCGGGCGCGGCGTTCTTCGTCAGCGCTTCGATGAAGGCGATGATCTCGGGTTCATCGTGCAGCGCTTCGGCGCAGCGGGCGAGAAGATCGGAGGTCTTGGTGCGGAGGGTTTCGGCGACGAGCATGGCAGCCTGTTCGAACGAATGTCCGCGCCAGTCTATGCCTCACGGCGCTGCGAAAAAACTTGGGCTCTAGGGCAGAGACAGCATGGCAGGCCTGCTCGGAATGCCTGTCAGCCGTTCATACAAATACAACGCTCCGACCAATGCCGCCGCCGAAGCCACGACCATTGCCGCCGCCATCCAGGAACCGGCGAACGGCTTCAGGAGACATGCGGCCGTGGTCAGGCCGGTGACGGGCGCAAGAAACAGAAACAGCGCTTCGCGGTCCCGCAACAAAGTCGCGATGGCGGTCGCGGGCAGCAGCGCGAAACTGATCGCGGCGGCAAGCGGCAGTCCGGCCGGCAGGGCCAGGAATGCACCAGCGCCCCAGGCAAAGCCCGCGAACAGGAGAATGGCGGAGAGGTCCTTGGCGTAGTCCTTGAGGGCGGCGCGCTCGAACGGGCGCTTCATGGCATGGCGATAGGCAAACAGCATGGCACCGGCGATGGCGGCGACAAGTCCCACCCACACCAGTTGCGGCGCCGAATGCATTTCGACGGACAGGCCCATGGTCACGAGAGCAAGGATGGGCAACGTCATGCCGACATAACCGCTACGGCCCAACAAATTGGCCAAACGGGCCGTTTCTTCGGCTTCGTCGTGCAATACCTTGAGCTTGGCGATCGGGCCGTTGACGTGATCGGCCTGGCGATCCGCCGTCGGCTGCAGCAATTTCAACATTGCGACCATCTGGCCCTCTACCCCAAGATTGTCCCAGCGCTAGCG
>NZ_JBWZET010000084.1:0-32719 GCF_056722145.1 Rhizomicrobium sp.
CGCGATTTCTTCGCGCGCCTCTTGGTCGGGCCACTCTCCAAAAACAACTCGGTATGGAGATTGGGTGCAGTACTGACAGTTTCAAGATGGTGCGACAATTGCTGCATTTTTTCCGCATGCGATGCAGGTGCAATCGTTCAGGGAGATGAACAGAATTGGTAAACAGAAAGGGGAGTCGCGCGGAGAGGGTGTGCCGCATCGCGACCGCCATCATGGTGATGCGACGCGGCACGAACGTCTGATACACCCGCTCCGCGTCTCCGCGTCTCCGCGCGGGCTTACCTATCATCGTGGTGCCTCGCGGCCTTGCGCCGATCAGGTCGTCCGAATTGCGCAACACGACCCGGGCGCAGATTTCTGCCCCCGCGGGCAGCGAGATTTGTCCGTAGGCAGATAGACCGTGGGGGAAGTGCCCGCAGGGCGCAGGGGGCTTATCGGGCATCGCGAGCCCCCTTCCCACGCTACGCGTTTCGTACGCTGGCGCTACTCAATCCCCCACGGTCTACGTGCGGCCGACGAAAGCGGTGCGCCCGCGGGGGCAGAAAGGGCACGTGCCCCCGCGGGGGCAGAAAGGAGGCCTATCGCTTGCCGCCCTTGGCCTTGTTATCGACGGCGAGAGGGCCGGGGCCCATGCCGATCAGCATCAAGAGGCCGCCGGCGATGGCGCCGTGGCAGGCGAAGAGCTGGAATTCCACCGCGCGCTGAGCCGCGTTGTCGTGGATGCGCCACCAGTCGTGCAGCACCACCATCGCCGCCATGGTGATGACGAAGAGGATCAGCGCGCCGGTGCGGGCGTGATAGCCGAAGATCAGCGCGATTGCGCCCATCGTCGTCAACAGGAGCGCCAACGCCAGGATGAAGGCCGAGCCGGAGGCGCCGGCGTAATTCATCAGGTCGATGGTGCTGTCCCAGTCGTCGAAATAGTGGGCAACCTGAGCGAGAAAAAACCAGCCGAAAGCGAGGCGCCCGATCAGCGGCGCAAGCGTATCGGAGATGGACATGGAAGACCCCGACGCAAAATGACTGGAGGTCATTTTAAGGGGGCAAATGGCGAATAGCGAGTGGCGAGTAGGGTTGTGCGTCCTTCGAGACGCTCGCAAGAGCTCGCTCCTCAGGATGAGGGGATCTGGTCTGGGTGGGGCAACAAACGCGGTGGACCAACAAAAAAGCGAGCAGGCCTCCCTACTCGCTATTCGCTATTCGCTACTCCCTACTCCCTACTCCCTACTCCCTACTCCCTACTCGCTACTCCCTACTCGCTACTCCCTACTCACCCTTTTCACCCCGCCCTGAGCGCATGCTTGCGCAGGTGGCGGACCAGGGCCATTTCGTCGAGGCGGGCTTGGGCGCGGCGGGCTTCGATTTCGGCGAGGCGCTTTTCCTGCTGCTCGTTGGCGAATTCGAGGCTCTTCAGATCCTGATAGGCAGTGGTCAGTTCTTCCTGGCAGGCGGCGCGTTCGCGTTCGAGGTCCTTCAGCGTGTCCTTGAGTTTCTCGCGGCGGATGTCGATCGACTTGAGGAACGAGGGAAAGGCGAGACGGCCGATGTCGGTATCGGAGGCGCGCTGACGTTCGCGCGCCACGCTGTCTTCGAGATCGGCAAGCTTCTTCTCGACGTCGGCTTTCATGCCGTCGAGCGTGGCCATGCGGCGCTTGAATTCGTCGACCCGAAAGCGACGCAGACGGAGAAGCGTGTCCTGTTTCTTCATGTCGTCTTACCTTTTCCCACCCGCGAGTATTGTGCCCAACTCCTGATACCCTTCGGTTAACGAGGAGCGCTCGTCCTTTCTCTGGGTGAGAAATTTTTCGAAAAGTGGATGCAGCATGACGGCGTGGTCGACCTCCGGATTTGTCCCGGATTTGTACGCACCCAGGCGTATCAGCTCGGCCATGTCCTCGTAGGTTGCGATCGACTTGCGCGATTCCCTGATGATGTCGCGCTCGCGTTCGCTGTTGCAGGCCGGCATGGTACGGCTGACCGAGCGCAAAATGTTAATCGCCGGGAAGCGGCCGCGTTCCGCAATGGCACGGTCGAGCACGATGTGGCCGTCGAGAATGCCGCGAACAGCGTCGGAAATCGGTTCGTTGTGATCGTCGCCTTCGACCAGAACCGTAAACAGGCCGGTAATCGAACCCGTGCATCCGGCTTGCGCGGGACCGGCGCGCTCCAAAAGGCGCGGCAGTTCGGCGAACACCGTCGGGGTATAGCCTTTCGCCGCCGGCGGCTCGCCGGCCGACAAGCCGACCTCGCGCTGCGCCATGGCAAAGCGGGTGATGGAATCCATCATCAACAGCACATTCAGGCCCTGATCGCGCAGATATTCGGCCACCGTCATCGCGGTGTAGGCGGCCTGGCGGCGCACCAGCGGCGGCTCGTCCGACGTTGCGGCAACCACCACCGAACGCGCCAGACCGGTGTCGCCGAGATCGTCTTCGACGAACTCCTTCAATTCGCGGCCGCGTTCGCCGATCAGGCCGATGACGATGGCGTCGGCTTCGGAATAGCGCGCCAACATCGCCATCAGCGTCGATTTGCCCACCCCGGACCCGGCGAAAATGCCCATGCGCTGGCCTTCGCAGCAGGTGACGTAGGCGTTCAGCGCCCGCACCCCCAAATCGAGCTTGCCGCCGACCCGGTTGCGCGATTGCGCCGCAGGCGGCTGGGCTTTGATCGCATAAGGCGTCGATCCCATCGGCAAGGGCCCGAGCCCATCGGTGGGATTGCCGAAGGCATCCAGAATACGCCCGAGCCAGCCCTTGGAGGGGAAGATCGCGGCCGCGCGCGGTTCGAAATCTGCTCGCGCGCCCAAGGTCATACCGTCCAGCGCCCCCATCGGCATGGCGAGCGCGCGGCCATCGCGAAAGCCCACCACTTCAGCCGGAATCGACGGCCCGAACGCCGGCGTCAGGCGCACCGTGCCGCCCATGCTGACGGCGCCAACCGCCCCGGTCACTTCCACCATCAAGCCTTCCACCCGCGCCACCCGGCCGAACCGGATGAGCGGCTGAATGGCTTCTATTTCCTCATGCAACGACGGCATCCGCGACCTTTCTGCACGCTGTAGAAATCCCATCTTGCCCGGAAGCACTTAAGTGAGAGTAAAGTTAACAAATCGAATCAAAGGGATGCTATGGCGTCGCCGGCATGGTTCCTGAAGGGCTGTTAAGTCCTGTTCGCATTCTCTGAAAATTGCGGTGTGACAAAAAGAGGATGTTAACCATTGCCGGTTACCTTCGTTAGAGTGGTTAACCAGTCCGGCAGAAAAAGGATCGGCCGGCTTCATGACCAAAGGGGTCTGACATGCGCGTGCTCTTGATCGAAGACGATAGCGCGATGGCACGGAGCATCGAGTTGATGCTCAGGTCGGAGGGCTTCAACGTCTACACGACGGATCTGGGCGAGGAGGGGATCGACCTCGGCAAGCTGTACGACTACGACATCATCGTACTCGACCTGCAGCTTCCCGATATGAGCGGCTTTGAGGTCTTGAAGAGCCTTCGCGTCGCCAAGGTGCAGACGCCGGTGCTCATTCTCTCCGGCAACGCGATCGTCGAAGCAAAGGTGAAAGCCCTCGGCTTCGGCGCCGACGACTATATGACCAAGCCGTTCCACAAGGACGAGCTGGTCGCGCGAATTCAAGCGGTGGTACGCCGCTCCAAGGGCCACAGCCAGAGCGTGATCACCACCGGTAAGCTTACCGTCAACCTCGACGCCAAGACGGTGGACGTCGACGGCCAGCGCGTGCATCTGACCGGCAAGGAATATCAGATGCTGGAACTGCTCTCCTTGCGGAAGGGCACCACCCTGACCAAGGAAATGTTCCTCAACCACCTCTACGGCGGCATGGACGAGCCCGAGCTCAAGATCATCGACGTCTTCATCTGCAAGCTCCGGAAGAAGCTCGCCGCCGCCACCAATGGCGACAATTACATCGAAACCGTGTGGGGCCGCGGGTACGTGCTGCGCGATCCGTCCGAAGAGGCGATCGCGTCCTAAGTTCAGGAAATACCAGGGGGCAGAAGGGGCGCCTTTCGGGGCGCCCTTTTTTATTGCCGCGACGCCGCTGCGGCAGGACGCGACCAAACCGGCCGCAGCGCATTACCGCTTACGATGGTGTGCGTCTGGGCTCCTTCGGAAGTGGCGGCGACCCCCGCGCTGGAGCGTGGGCGGGTGATCCTGACGCGCACCGGCTTTGCGCTCTATCCCGACGAATTCGCGCTGCTCGATGCCGGCCTGATCGCCGGCGCCAAGAATATTTCCCTGGCGCCCGCCGGCGCGCTCAAACACGCCAGCGCCGGCCCCGGCGAGCGGGTACAGTTGAAAACCATGATGGCGCGCTTCGCCGCCTTCGCGCTCGACATGGTGGAAGCGGTGGCACCACCCTATCGCGGGGCGCTGATCCGTGGCCGCACCAGTTTCCGCCCCGCTGAAATCGAAGGCCGCCAAATCTCGCCGTTGAAAGACGACAGCCGCCTCCATGTCGACGCCTTTGCCGCCCATCCGACCCGGGGAAAGCGAATCCTGCGCGTCTTCGCCAATATCAACGCCACCGCCCCGCGCCACTGGACCCTCGGCGAGCCGTTCGACGCCATGGCGGCGCGCTTCCTGCCGCGGATCGGCCGGCGCCCGGCGGCGCTGAATGCGGTGCTCGCCGCCGCCCGCATCACCAAAGGCCGGCGCAGCCCCTATGACGACCTGATGCTCGGCCTGCACGATGCCGCCAAGACCGATCCTCGCTATCAGGCCGACTGCCCGAAACAGGCGGTCGCGTTTGCGCCCGGGGCGGTGTGGCTGTGCTTCACCGATGTCGTGCTGCACGCCGCCTCGAAAGGCCAGCACGCGCTGGAGCAGACCTTTTATCTGCCGGTGGACGCCATGGCGGAACCCGAGCGCTCGCCGTTGCACATCCTGGAACAGATGACGGGGCGGCGCCTCGCCTAAAGCTTGCAGTCGAGCAGGGTCTTCGCCGTGCCGATGAGGAGGTGGCCGTTCGCTTCGGCGGCGGCGGTGACCTCGTCGCTGGAAGACGAATAGAGCAGTTCGGTCGCGACCGGCACGCCGGCATCGGTCTTGACGCGATAGACGGCCCCCGCCCCCCGCTTCGGCCACGCCGCAACGATCAGGCTGCCGTCCTTGGCGACGCTGATGCGGATCGGCGCGGCAGGCAGATTGTAGAGCTCGGGCGCGTCGATGGCTCCGGTGAAATCGTTGCGGTGGAAGCTGACCAGCGCGCGCGGCAATTCCTCGGCGACATAGAGACGGCTGCCGTCGTGCGACAGCGCCACGGCGCTCGGCGAATTCAGCCGCCTGGCGACGGGCCCGAATTTCATGCCGTCGAAATAGGTGATTTCGGCGCGGGGCACGAGAAACGCGTCATCGAGCCAGCGGCCAAACGCCGTGTGCGTCGCATGTTTGTTGACGAGATAGAACCGCCCCGCCGGCAACCTCGCAATGCCCGCCGGATCGGTGATGGTGTCGGCGGACAGCCGGCCGATTTCCGTGGCGCCGCCTTGACCGATGGTGAACACCGACATGTCCCAGATACCGGCTTCGCGGAACACGACATCCACCACGCCGTCATCGCCGAACGACAGCGCCGCGGGATGAAAATCCTTGGGCGGGCCGGCGAGCCGCGTCGCGGTAGTGCCGTCATAAAGATAAAGCCCGTCACCGGCGGCGAGATAGGCCTTGCCCGCCGCATCGACCGCGATATCGCCGACCCGGCCGGCGCCCGCCACCGCATGACAGGCGGCCGGAGTCTTGTCCGCCACCGACGCGAACACGCCGCGGCTTTCGACGAAGCGATAGCTCGCCGCGATCAACAGCACGACCAGCATCGCCGAGACGGTGATGGCAATGCGACGCCACGGTGATTTCTGCATGGTCATCCCCGCGGGTTTCATTCTTTGTCATCCATGGCCGAGTAGTCGGAGTTTCTTTCCTCCCCCGCGGAGTCGCTACCCTCGCGCCGCACTTTTCCAGAGCGAGCGGGGGAGGTGGACGCGAAGCGGCCGGAGGGGGGAACCATTCGGCAGCGGCGCAATCCCCCCTCCGCTTCATTCGCTATGCTCATTCAGCACCTCCCCCGCTATGCGAAGAGCCGGCGTTGTGCAGGGCGGACCACCGCGGGGGAGGAAAGATCATGGCCGGAAATGGCATGGCATTATGTCCTCGCCCCGGAAAACTGCAAGCTGGCCAGCCGGCCGTAAAGACCGCCTTTGGCGACCAGCGCGTCGTGGCTGCCTTCATCTACCACGCGGCCCTGGTCCATCACCACGATGCGCCCCAGGCGCTGGATGGTGGCGAGGCGATGGGCGATCACCAGCGTGGTGCGCCCCTCCATAAGATTGGCGAGGCCCTGCTGCACGAGGCGCTCGTTCTCGGCATCAAGCGCGCTGGTGGCTTCGTCGAGCAGCAGCAACGGGGCGTTGCGCAGCATGGCGCGAGCAATCGCCAGGCGCTGGCGCTGGCCGCCGGAAATCGACACCCCGCGTTCGCCGAGCCGGGTCGAAAAACCGTCCGGCAGCCGGGTGATGAATTCCTGCGCCGCGGCGGCCTCGGCGGCAGCACGCACCGCGTCGTCGCTGGCCTCGGGACGGCCGTAGCGGATGTTGTCGGCGATGGTGCCGGAGAAGATCACCGGGTCCTGGGCCACCAGCGCGATGGCGCGGCGCAGCGCGCGCGGATCGAGATCGGCGATGTCGATGCCGTCGAAGGAAATCCGGCCCGACTGGGCTTCGTAGAAGCGCAGCAGAAGCTGGAACACGGTCGACTTGCCGGCTCCCGACGGTCCCACCAGCGCCACCGCATCACCCGGGGCGACCGCGAGCGAGAAGCGGTTCAGCGCCGCGGTGTCGAGGCGCAGGGGATAGCGGAATTCGACGGCGTCGAACGTTACGGCGCCGCGCGCCGGCGAGATGAGCTTTTTGGGGTGAAGCGGGGCGACGATCGCCGGTGCCACGGTGAGAAGTTCGACCAGGCGCTCGGAGGCCCCGGCGGCGCGCTGCAGATCGCCCCACAGTTCGCTCACCGCGGCAAACGCCCCGCCGACCAGGATGGCGTAGATGATGAACTGGACCAGGCCGCCCGGCGTCATGGTGCCGGCGAGCACGCTCTGCGCCCCGACCCAGCCGACGCCGACGATGCAGCCGAACACCGCAAACGTCGCCACCGCGGTCATCACCGCGCGGGCCCGGGTTCTCAGCACGGCGACATCGAACGAGGCCTCGGCGGCAGCGCCGTAACGGGCGCGCTCGTCGGCTTCGCGGGTGAAGGCCTGGACGGTGGAAACCGCATTCAAGGTCTCCGAGGCATGGGCCGAGGTATCGGCGAGCCGGTCCTGGCTGTCGCGGCTGAGGCGGCGCACCCAGCGTCCGAAGAAGATCAGCGGCAACACCACCAGGACGACGCCCGCCATCACCAGCGCCGTCAGTTTCCAGCTGGTGACGAACATCAAAGTCACGCCTGCCACCGCCATCAGGACATTGCGGATCGCGAACGACGCCGACGAGCCGATCACGGTCTGCACCAGGGTGGTGTCGGCGGAGAGCCGCGACAGCACTTCGCCGGTGCGGGTGACCTCGTAAAAGGCGGGGGTCAGATCGAGAACATGGGCGAACACCGCCTTGCGGATGTCGGTGGTGACCCGCTCGCCGATCCAGGTGACGAAATAGAAGCGGGTGGCGCCCGAGACGCCCATCACCCCGGCGGCGGCGAGAAAGAGGAAGAAATAGTGCGAAATCTCGGAAATCTGGGCCACCGAAAAGCCGCGGTCGACCAGGCCTCTGAGCATCGCCGGCATGATCAGGGTGGCAGCGGCGGCGACCACCATGGCCAGCCCCGCCAGCGCCATCGCGCCGGCATAGGGCTTCACGAAAGGCAATAATGCCTTCAAAGACTTGAGGGACCGGCTCTTGGCCCGCCCCTGTGCGACGTATTGCACCTGTTCGGCGTATTCCGCGCCCGCTTGCGCCATAATTTGGGCCTCTTGGGTCAGCCCCCAATATAGGGTGTGTTGGCGCCGTTTAAACCGAGGCGTTGGCGCGCTTGCGCCGCCCGGCCCGATCCCCTATAAGCCCCGCCTCTTGCGACGTTTATAAAGGCCGGCAGCCATGAAAAAGGGCATTCACCCCAACTACCATTTCGTCAACGTGCAGCTGAACGATGGCACGACCTATCGTACGCGCACGACCTGGGGCACCCCCGACCAGAAGCTGACCCTCGACATCGATCCGTCGACTCACCCGGCCTGGACCGGCGGCCAGCAGCAGCTCTTGGACCGCGGCGGCCGTCTGACCCGCTTCAACAAGAAGTTCGGCAATTTCGTCAAGTCGTAAGACGGGCGAACAGCGCAGTCGCGAATAGCGAGTAGGGATGCCCTGCTCGCTATTTTTGTTTTTGGCAGGAAGATAATGCCTGTCATTCCCGGCCGAGCGCGGCGCGCTGCAAAGCAGCAAGGCGAGCGAGGGGAAGGGAACCCAGGTGGGCGTGACAGACCTGGCGCACGCAATGGCGCACGATTTCACCTTGAAAATCGACTTGCCTGGAGGACCTGGGTCCCCTTCCCTTCGCATCCGCTGCTACGCGCGTCTGCTCAGCCGGGGATGACAGCGAATTACTGTCCCGAAAACGCCTGTTCCAGCATCGCCATGGCGCCGCGGGCGCCGGCCGGGATTTCGCCTTTGCCGAACAGGACATCGTCGAGGCGGGCGATGCGGCGATAGAGATCGTCGCTGCGGCCGAGCAGATCCTGCAATTTGCCCGGCAGCAATTCGACGCCATCCGATGGGCCGCCACCGAAACAGATTTCCTTGGAGCCGAGACGATAGCGATCGCTCTGGGCGTCTTCGAGCTTCATGTCGCCTTCGGACACGGCGCGCTGCACCAAGAGCCATGACGCCGCCTGCATCAAACGCGTGGTCACGCGCATCGATTCACCGGCATACAGCATCGCGGTCTTGCGCGGCAGATGACGCTGCTCTTCGCGCCCTGGGCCATCGAGATAGCGCGCGGTCTCTTCCACCAGGCTCATGCCTTCGTCGAAGGTACGCTGGAACAGCGCCGAGCCGGTGAACGACTGCAGCGTAAGATCGCGAATGGCCTCGTCTTCGACCGTATTCATTTACGCCCCGCTTCCTATCACGCGCACTCGCATCGCGACCGTTGTCGTCGTCCCGCTCGCAAAGCTACCAACTGAAATCATCCGTGCAAGATGTCAGATGCATCAATCCGCCAGTTAACACTATACCTGGTGGCACCAAGGACACGCATAGCTGTCGATATTAATGATGAGCGCCCCGTTAAGGATCAGCGCTTGAAAAACGCCGCGGCGGCCGAGCGCGTCGCCTGGCGCTGGGTAATGGCCTCGCGGCAGCGCGCGATTTCGCTTTCCAGCCGTTCGATGCGGGCCGTGAGTTCGAATTCCGACATCGCCGAAATATCCTCGCCGAGCACGATCTCGGGCGCTTTCTTGCGCGGCAGCAACTCTTCGGGATCGATTGCCATCCGATTTTGCGTCCTTCTCAAGCCCTGATAGTTTCGCCACCGCAAGGCTGCTTCGCAAGGCCGCAAATGCGCACCATTACCGTCGTAAATCCTGGCCCCGCCTACACGCTTGCGCTTGCCGAGCGCGATCCGCCGCAACCCGGCCCGCATCAGCTTCTGATCAAGGTCGCCGCGGCCGGCGTCAATCGCGCCGATCTGTTGCAGGCCCAAGGCAAATACCCCCCGCCACCCGGTGCCTGCGATATCCTCGGCATGGAAGTTTCCGGCCATGTTGCGGCGGGCGCGCGAAGCGGCCAAGCGGTGTGCGCCCTTGTTGCCGCCGGCGGCTATGGCGAATTCGTCGTCGCCGATGAAGGTTGCGTGCTGCCGGTGCCGGCCGGCGTCGATCCGCTGGCTGCCGCCGCCCTGCCCGAAGCGCTGTTCACCGCCTGGACCAATCTGATCGATTCGGCAGCGCTCAAAACCCGCGAGACCGTGCTGATCCATGGCGGCGCCAGCGGCATCGGTACGGCGGCCATACAACTTGCCGCCGCGCTCGGCGCGAAAGTCTTGACCACGGCGGGCGGCGCCGAGCGCTGCGAAGCCTGCGAACGGCTGGGCGCCAGCGTCGCGATTGATCATCACACGGAGGATTTCGTCGACGAGGTGCTGGAAGCCACCGACGGCCACGGCGCCGACGTCATCCTCGACATGGTGGGCGGCGACTATATCAGCCGCAACTTCGCCGCCGCCGCCGCCAAGGGACGCATCGTCAACATCGCGTTTCAGAAAGGCGCCATCGCCACCGTCGATTTTCGCGTCATGATGGCGAAGCGCCTGACCCTGACCGCCACCACCTTGCGCGGCCGCGACGCGGCCGAAAAAACCGCCATCCGCGACGCGCTCTTGAAGACCGTGTGGCCGCTGATCGCAACCGGTGCCATCAAGCCGGTGATCGATTCCACCTTTGCGCTCCAAGACGCCGGCGCCGCCCACGCCCGCATGGCCAAAGGCGGCCATTTCGGGAAGATTTTGCTGAGGGTGTGATCCCTCTTCCCTTTGGGACCCTTCCTCGCTACAACCTGCGACATTCCTCGAAAGGGTCAGCCTTACGAGGTCGGGTGGAGGGATGAAGACCTTCCCCGGCACAGGGAGAAAATTATCATGGCCGCCGAAAACAAGCCTTTGATGCCCAAAGCCACCGCCGTCTGGCTGGTGGACAATTCCTCGCTGTCGTTCGATCAGATCGCCGATTTCTGCGGCCTGCATCCGCTCGAAGTGAAAGGCATCGCCGACGAAGATGTCGCCAAAGGCATTAAGGGCATGGACCCGGTCTCCGCCGGTCAGCTGACGCGCGAACAAATCGAAGCCGCCGAAAAGAATTCCGCGCTGCGCCTCAAAATGGCGCCGCCCAAGCACAAGATGCCGGTGGTCAAGCAGAAGAAGGCACCGCGCTACACCCCGGTCTCCAAGCGCCAGGACAAGCCCGATGCGGTCTACTGGATCCTGCGCAACCACCCCGAAATGCCCGATGCCGACATCATCAAGCTGATCGGCACCACCAAGGCCACCATCCAGAAAATCCGCGAGCGCTCGCACTGGAACGCCACCAACATCAAGGCGGTCGATCCGGTCACCCTCGGCCTGTGCAGCCAGCTCGAACTCGATCTCGCGGTGTCGCGCGCCGCCGCCAAGCACGAGCGCGCCGTCAAGCGCGCCGCTCGCGCCGGCACCACCCTGCTGCCGGTCAACGATCTCGCCGGCAGTGAAGCCGAAACGGCCGACGAGCCGCTGCCCGAGGACGGCGACGAACTCTAAGACGCAAAAAACGGGCGGTCACGCACCGCCCGCCTTTTTCCCGCATCGGTTCGCGACTACGGGCTATTTCGCGAATTCCACCGGCGTCCACATTTCTGATTCCAGGAAGGTGCGGTATTTGTCGAAGCCCGACACCATGGTTTCCTGCTGCGTCTTCGGCATCATCGCTTCCATCGCCTTGATGGCATCCTGGTCGCGCTTCTTGTTGGGATCGAGCACCGCGAAGTTCGGCAGCCATTCGACCAGCAGCACGTTGGCCCCCGGCCCGGCGCCGTTGACGTTGAGAAGGATCTGGTAGCCGGTGATCATTCCCTGCTTCTTGGCGTACTCCTCGCCCGGCAGCCAGACCTTCTTGAGACCGGTGATGTAGTCGTCGATGTGGTTGGGATCGACCTTGAGGGCCGTCACCGAGATCACGCCCTTGCCCGGCTGCCAATCCACCCAGGGCTCAGCCGTCGCCGGAACCGCCATCGCCAGCGCCAAGGCGCCAGCAAGCACAATCGCTTTCATCGTATTCTCCTGATGTGAGGGATGTGTGCCGAGGGTGGCGACCAGTGCCCCTGCCAAGACCGACCCATGCGCCCCAGACCCCAACCGAACGGCGAATAAGTATTAATCGCAATTTAGGTGAGCGCCAAGGCAGGACGGAGCCAAGCGCCGGCGCGCGGTCGATTGTCACAGCGCTCTCAACCTCAGATTTCTACCGCCGCGGGACAGCCGGTCGCCACGTCGCGAGCCCATGGCTCCGCGATTCTTCCACAATTTCAATAGAATAGCTAAAGACAGGCCGGTTATAGCCCGGCCGTTCTCGCCTATCAGGCTGAATTAATTGATAAAACGGCGCTACTGGTCGTTGCGGACACAGCTGATACCGCTCTCATCGATGCCTCTTTACCATTACCGCACGTTAGGCATTTGGGTCGCAAAACCCTTCCAGCACTCGGTGACGCCGGACCCGGCCGGTCCCGATGGCGGGGAGAAAGTTCATGCGTTTCAAGGATTTGTCTGTCAGCAACAAGCTCATCGCCGTGCTCAGCGGCGTCCTGGTGCTCACCGCCGCCCTCGGCCTGTTCGCGATCTGGAGCCTGTCGTCGCTCAACACCGCCTCGAGCGACGTGCGCGACAACTGGATGCCGTCCATCTCCCACCTCGGACGCTTCGAATATTTCCTCACCCGTGCCCGCGTCGCCCAGGCCAATTTGACCATGGCCTCGACCGAGACCCAGCGCGACACCGCCCGCAAGGACATCGAGAAATATCTCGGGCAGGCCGACGAAGCCTGGGCCCAGTATCAATCGAAGGTCTCCACACCAGAGGAGCGGGCCAAGGTCGACAAAATCGTTGCCGCGCGCGCCGACTATACGCCGCTGCAAGCTCAGCTCGAAGACATCGCGAAAACCCAGGGCAAGGAGGCCGCCGCCGCCTTCTTCATGGGGACGATGAAGCAGGAATTCACCGACATCATCGTCGCCACCGATGACGATGTCGCCTTCAACGAGGAGTCCGGTGTCGCCGCCGGCAACCGCATCGACGCCACCCATTCCACCGCCCAGATCCTGATCCTGATCGCGCTGGCCCTGGCGCTCGGCCTCGGCATCGTCGCCGCCACCGTGTTGGTCAAGGCGGTATCGAAGCCGCTCGGCGCCATGACCGAGGCGATGGGCGAACTCGCCCGCGGCAACCTCAAGGCCCACGTCCCCCACGCCGACCAGCAGGACGAAATCGGCAAGCTCGCCGACGCCATGACCAGCTTCAAGAACCAGCTCGCCGACGCCGAGCGCGCCAAACAGGAGCAGACCGAAGTCATCGTCGCCTCGATCGGCACCGGGCTTGATCACCTCGCCAAGGGCGATCTCACCCACCGCGTTACCGCCGATCTCACCGGCGCCTTCGCCAAGCTCAAGCTCGATTTCAACACCGCCATGGGCCGGCTCGAAGACACCATGACGAACGTGCTCGGCACCACCGGCCAGATCGCCACCGGCGCCAGCGAAATCTCCCAGGCCGCCGACGACCTGTCGCGCCGCACCGAGCAGCAGGCCGCCAGCCTGGAGGAAACCGCCGCCGCCCTGGAAGAAATCACTGCGACGGTGAAGAAGACCGCCAGCAACGCCAAAGACGCTTCCCACAGCGTCACCGACGCCAAGAGCGCCGCCGAAGCCGGCGGCCGGGTGGTGGAAACCGCCATCCACGCGATGGATTCCATCGCCCAGTCGTCGCGCCAGATCACCGACATCATCGGCGTCATCGACGAGATCGCCTTCCAGACCAATCTGCTTGCCTTGAACGCCGGCGTCGAAGCGGCACGCGCCGGGGATGCCGGCAAGGGCTTTGCCGTCGTCGCCTCGGAAGTGCGCGCCCTTGCCCAGCGCTCCTCGGAAGCGGCCAAGCAGATCAAGTCGCTGATCAACACCTCAGGCGGTCATGTCGAAGACGGCGTCAAATTCGTCGGCCAGTCCGGCGAAGCCTTGCGCCGGATCGTCGAGCAGGTGCTGCAGATCAACGCCCTGGTCAACGAAATGGCGCAGGCCGCCGAGCAGCAGTCGACCGGCATCGAGCAGGTCAACGCCGCCGTCAGCCAGATGGATCAGGTCACCCAGCAGAACGCCGCCATGGTCGAACAATCGACCGCCGCCTCGCGCAATCTCGCCGGCGAGACCAAGAACCTGTCGGCGCTGGTCGGCTTCTTCGCCGTCAGCACCACCGCCGCCAAACCCGCTGCCGTCCGGCCGGCACCGGTCCGCCGGGCCGCCAATTCCCGACTCGCGGTCGCCAAACAGCCCGAGCCGGACAGCGATTGGACCGAGTTCTAGACCGTCTCTTTGATCTTCGTCTCGACCTGACGCAGATCGAACGAAGCCGGCGACGGCGGCAACGGCGCAAACAGCCCGCGCATCTGGGCCGGCTTCATCACCCCGAGCCGCACCACCGTGAACACCAGCATGCTGGTGTGGATCGCGGCGGTGAAGAAAAACAGCGCCGGCGGCCCGAACCGGTCCATCACCGAGGCGGCCACCGTCGGCCCGATCACCGACGCCACCGAGTTGATCAACAGCAGTGTCGCCGAGGCTTCCACGAACGCGCTCCGCGGCATGCGGTCGTTGGCGTGGGCAACGGTCAGGGCATAAAGCGGCAGCATGAAAACGCCGAAGCCGCCGAAGGTGATGCACATCAAATTGAGATTGCCGCGGCCGCCGAACAGGGCAATGGCGATGCCCGCCGCCGCGGCCAGCGCACAGGTGCCGGCGATCACCCAGCGCCGGTCGATGTGATCCGACAGCCGCCCGACCGGTAGCTGCACCAGGGTGCCGCCCAGCGTGAAGGCGACCATGAACAGGGCAACCCCGCCGGTGCTGAGGCCTTCGGATTGGGCATAGACCGGCGCCATCGTCCACACCGCATTGTTGGCGAGCCCGACCGCGATGCAGCCCGCCACCCCGACCGGCGAAATCTTGAACAGCTTCAGCGGACGCAGTTTCGGCACCGGCGCCGGCGCCGGCTGCTTGATGTCGCTGAGCCCGACCGGGACCAGGCACAGGGCGTAGAACACGCAGGCCAGCGAGAACAGCACGAAGGTGGAGGGCCGCGCCGTCGCGAACAACAGCTGGCCGATCATCAGCCCGGCGAAATTCACTCCGAGATAGGTCGAAAAGATCACGCCGCGGGTTTCGTTCCTGGCGCGGTCGTTGAGCCAGCTTTCGAGCGTGATGTAGATGTTGGCGGCGGCGAAGCCGAAGAAGGCCCGCATCAGGATCCAGGCCGGCACCGAGACGATGATCGACTGGGTGAGCGTTGCGGCGGCGCAAAGCCCGGCGCAGACCGCGAAGGTGCGCACATGCCCGACCCGGGCGAGCCAGCGCGGACCGGTGAAGCAGCCGGCCAGGAAGCCGGCGAAATAGGCCGAGCCGATGACGCCGATTGCCAGCGTCGAGAAGCCCTCGAGATGCGCGCGCACCGGAATGAGCGTGTTGAGAAGCCCGTTGCCGACGAGAAAAATCAGCGTCGTGAACAGGATGGCGGCAATGGAACCCAGTTGGCGAACCATGGGACGTCCGGCAGGCGGATAAGGCTACAGAACCACAACCAGCAGGATTCCGGCCACCACCGCAATCAGGAAAATCACCAGGGCGACTTCCATGTATTTGTCGAGAACCGCCTTGGCCTGATCGCCGAAGAAATGGACCAGCAGCCCCTCGATGACGATGAAGCGCACCGAACGCGCCAGCGCCGCGTAGACCAGGAACATGCCGAAATTCACTTTCGCGAGCCCGGCGGAAATCGTCACCAGCTTGAACGGAATCGGCGTCAGGCCCTGCACCGCGATGAGGTAATCGTGGGCGTTGTAGGCGGCCTGCAAGGCGTGGACCTTCGCCTCCGAGATGTGGAGCGCATGAATGATCATCATGCCGACGGTGTCGAAAAACGCATGCCCGATCAGATAGCCGAAGCAGCCGCCGATGACGCTGAACAAGGCGCACCAGGCGGCGAGATAGAAGGCGCGCTTCCTGTTCGCCACCATCATCGGCAGCAGCATCACGTCGGGCGGGATCGGGAAGAACGAGGCCTCGGCAAAGGCGAACGCGGCCAGCGCCCACAGCGCGTTGCGCCCCTGCGCCTTCGCCATCATCCAGGCGTAGCCCCGGCGAATCAGACCGCCGCGCTTGGTGCCCGCCGTTTCGTCAACCATTCCCGCTTGACCCTCAAAAGGTTGCAACCTTCCTAGCAACCCCCGGCGCCCCCGTCCATGGCGCCTGCAGCCGCTGGTCGCAATTGGAAAAATTCCGAACCCCGCCCCCGCCGCAGCGTCAGGGTGGGCTTGCATTACCGCATTCAAAACGCGAACGTCTCGCGGGAACCGCCCGGATGCGGGATGCCGGGAAATTCGTATGCCGACCTTACCAAAGACGCTTCCGACCGAGATCGCCAGTGCCGCGGCCATGAACCAAGCCGCAGCGGCCGGCGGCTGGCCGATCATTGCCGACGCAACCTGCGATTTCGATCACGGCCTGCTCGCCGAGCTGTCGGCGCTGTGGCAGGACGAGGCCAAGGCCGGCATTCCCGCCCGCAACACCATGACGGCGCGCAAGCTGCAGCCGTTCATGCGCAATATCGCCATCTATGAGCGCATCGGCGAAGGCCACCAGCGCCGCTATCGCGTCCGCCTGATGGGCAGCGGCATCGTGCAGTATTACGGCGAACTGACCGGCAAATACGTCGACGAAGTCGTCCCCGAAAAGTATCTCGACCGCTGGTATGCCATTTCGGACATCGCCCTGGCGTCGGGCCAGCCGGTGCGCCTGTTGCTGCGGGCCGATACCTTCGACAAATCCTACATGGTGGCGGAATACCTCTGCGCCCCGCTCAAATCCGATAGCGGCCTCGTCAAATTCATCCTGATCGGCATGGTGTTCGACGGCAAACGCCCGTGGAGCGTCGTCGAAGCCGAAGCCCGCGAAAAACTCGGGCTTAACGCGCCGGCGCCCTGATCTGGCGCTGAAAATCGGTCCGCGATTTTACCGCCCTGCGTCCCGCTGCCACTTGCCACCCGGCATTATTTCGATATATGTGGAAATATGGAAATTGTGGAGACGGCGATGGCGGCCGCAGATCAGCTCACGCGTTTTGCCGACATGCTGGCGGCGATGGGCACCGTGCCGCGCCTCGGCATCATCCGGCTGCTGCTGGCGGCCCATCCCACCGGCATGGTGGTCGGCGATATCGGCAGCGAACTCGCCATCCCCAATTCCACCCTCTCCCATCATCTCGACAAGCTGAAGCACGAAGGCCTCGTCACGGTGAAACGCGAAGGCGTGTTCCTGCGCTATGCGGCCAATCATGCGGCGCTGCAGGAGCTGCTCGCCTTCCTCTACGCCGAGTGCTGCACCCGCAATCAGGTTGTCGAACCCGGAAAAATCACCTGCTGCAGCGATGCTGAGCACCCCTGAAACGGTAGCACCATGCCTGTCACCATTTTTCATAATCCCGATTGCGGCACCTCGCGCAACACGCTGGCCCTGATTCGCCATTTCGGCATCGATCCGACGGTGATCGATTATCGCACCGATCCGCCGTCGCGCGCGGAACTGGCCGATCTGATCGCGCGCGCCGGCCTCGCCATCGGCGACGTCGTGCGCAAGAAGGGCACGCCCTATGGCGAACTCGGTCTCGACGGCGCCAACGACGACGCGCTGCTCGACGCGATGGCGGCGCATCCGCTGCTGATCAACCGCCCGCTGGTGATCGGCGACAACGGTGTTGCCTTGTGCCGGCCCTCCGACGTGGCGCTCGACGTACTGCCGCCGCAGCCCGGCAACGATGCCTTCAAGGAGGACGGCGCTCCGTTCCTGCGCGACGCGGCGATTGCGGGCGATGATCCCGCGCTGAACGCGGCGCTCAAGGCTGCCGATCTTCCTGTGGAAGATTTAGCCGAGCCGGGGCGGCGGTTCTTCGTTTATCGCACCGTGGCGGGAACCGTGGTGGGCTATGGCGGCTTCGAACGCTACGGCGACGCAGCGCTGTTGCGCTCCATGGTGGTCTTGCCGGAGGCGCGCGGCGCCAAGGTAGGGCGCAATCTGGTGCCGCTGCTGGCCTATCGCGCCTTTCGCGACGGCGCCCGTATGGCGTGGCTGTTGACGCTGCACGCGGCGAATTTTTTCGAAGCCCTCGGCTACAAGCGCCAGGCCCGCGCCGACGCTCCCGCCGCGATTGTCGCCACCCGCCAAGCCAGCAGCCTGTGCCCGGCGAGCGCCGCCGTGCTGGCGAAAAAACTGGGGTTCTGATGTCGGTCTTCGAGCGCTATCTCACCATCTGGGTCGGGCTTTGCATCGTCGCCGGCATCGCGCTGGGACAAACGGCGCCGGATGCGTTTCGACTCATCGGCGCGGCCGAACTCGCCAAGGTCAATCTGCCGGTGGCGGGGCTGATCTGGCTGATGATCGTGCCGATGCTCTTGAAGATCGATTTCGCGGCGCTGCGAGAAGTCGGCAAGCACTGGCGCGGCATCGGCGTGACGCTGTTCGTCAACTGGGCGGTGAAACCATTTTCCATGGCACTTTTGGGCTGGCTTTTCATCGGCTGGCTGTTCCGCCCCTATCTGCCCGCGAGCCAAATCGACAGCTATATCGCCGGACTGATCCTGCTCGCCGCCGCGCCTTGCACCGCGATGGTGTTCGTGTGGTCGAACCTGTCCGACGGCGAGCCGCATTTCACCCTGACCCAAGTCGCGCTCAACGATCTCATCATGGTGGTGGCGTTCGCCCCGATCGTCGCCCTGCTGCTGGGCCTTTCCGCCATCACCGTGCCGTGGGCGACGCTGGTGTTGTCGGTGATGCTGTATATCGTCGTGCCGGTCGTCGCCGCCCAGATCATCCGGCGCGCCGTGCTCGCTTCAGGCGGACCGGGGGCGCTGACGCGCCTGTTGAAAGCCCTCGGCCCGCTGTCGCTGGTGGCACTGCTGGCAACGCTGGTGCTGCTGTTCGGCTTTCAGGGGCAACAGATCCTGGCCCAGCCGGCGGTGATCGCGCTGCTGGCAGTGCCGATCCTGATCCAGGTCTACGGCAATGCCGCCCTCGCCTATCTGCTCAACCGCTTCGCCGGCGAAGCGCATTGCGTCGCCGGCCCGTCGGCCCTGATCGGCGCGTCCAACTTCTTTGAGCTGGCGGTGGCCGCCGCCATCTCGCTGTTCGGGTTCCACTCGGGGGCGGCGCTCGCCACCGTGGTCGGCGTCCTGATCGAAGTTCCCGTCATGCTGTCGGTGGTGGCGATCGTCAACCGCACCAAGGGGTGGTACGCGGGCGTTGCATCCTGAGGCGGGCTCTGCCAGCTTGCCGCACGTTAAAGCCGTAACAGGGCAAACCGCGATGGGGCAATGACCGGCAACAACCGACACGCGATCGTCTTCATTTTCATCACCATGCTGATCGATGTGATGGGCCTCGGCATCATCCTGCCGATCCTGCCCAAGCTGATTTCCACCATCGGCCATACCGGCATGGACGACGCCGCCCGCATCGGCGCCGCCCTGATGTTCGCCTATGCCGGCATGCAGTTCCTGTTTTCGCCGCTGCTCGGCAATCTTTCCGACCGCTTCGGCCGCCGCCCGGTGTTGATCCTGTCGCTGGTCGGCATCGGCATCGACTACACCATCATGGGGCTGGCGCCGACGCTGGGCTGGCTGTTCGCCGGCCGCGTCCTGTCGGGCATGGCGGGCGCCAGCTTCACCACCGCTGCCGCCTACATCGCCGACGTCTCGCCGCCGGAAAAGCGGGCGCAGAATTTCGGCATGATCGGCGCCGCCTTCGGGGTCGGCTTCGTGCTCGGACCGGCGCTTGGCGGCTTCATCGGCCATTACGGCGTCCGCCTGCCGTTCTTTGCCTCGGCCGGACTTGCCGCCGCCAATGCGATCTATGGCGCGGTGGTGCTGAAAGAGAGCCTTGCCCCCGATCACCGGCGCAAGTTCGAGTTATGGCGCGCCAATCCCCTCGGCGCCCTGATCGTGCTCAAGCGCTATCCGATCGTGCTGCCGTTGTGCGGCGTGCTGATTCTGATGCGGCTGGCGCACGACGCCAATCCGGCGGTGTTCAGCTACTACACCATGCTGAAATTCGGCTGGGGCCCGCGCGAGGTCGGCCTGTCGCTGATGGCGGTCGGCGTCGTCACCGCCATTGCCTACGCCACCCTGCCGCGCTTTGCCCGCCGCATCGGTGAGGACCGTTCGGTCTATATCGGGCTCACCGGCGGCGCGTTCGCCTTCCTCGGCTACGCGTTCGCGAGCCAAGGCTGGCAAATCTACGCGTTCATGCTGCCGTTCGGCCTGGTCTGCCTGGTGATGCCGTCGATCAACGCCATCCTGGCGCGCGCGGTCGGCCCCAAAGGCCAAGGCGAACTGCAAGGCGCCTTGACCAGCGGCGGCTCGCTGACGAGCGTCTTCGCACCGCTCATCCTCGGCAATCTGTTCGCCTGGTTTTCCGGACCGCACGCCCCGGTCTATTTTCCCGGCGCCGCGTTCGCGGCCGCAGCCCTTTTCCTGGTGCTGGCGGCCGCGTGGTTCGCGGTCATCCGTGGCCGGACGGCTCGCACCGCGACGGGCGCAGACGAGCCTGCCGGCGACCGGCAGTTCAGCCGTTCTGGAAACGACTAGTGCCCGAGGCTAATGAACGTCGCTTCGTAGCTTTTCGAGTTCGTCTTTGATCCTGAGTTTTTGCTTCTTGAGCGCCGCGACCCGGTACTCGTTCCAATCCGGATGGGTCATCTCATTTTCGATAAGTTCTTCAAGTTTCTTATGCTTTTCGGACAACTCTTCGATATGTCCCTGGAGTGCCATTCATGCACCTCTTGCTTATCGGTGGAGAAAGTAAAGCACCAAGTCACCGTTCTGTCACGAGGCTCTTCCTCCCATCCCTTATGACCTGTAAAGACGTAAACCCATGGCCATCACCTCGGAAAAACCGCGCCTTGTCATAGGCATCTCGGGCGCCTCCGGGGTGGTCTACGGCATCCGCCTGTTGGACGCCTGTAAGGACCTTGGCATCGAATCCCATCTGGTGGTTTCCAAAGCCGCCCAACTGACCATCGGCATCGAGACGCAAATCAGTCTCAAGGCCGTGCTCGACAAGGCCGACGCCCACTATGCCCAGGCCGATGTCGGCGCCGCGATCGCGTCGGGCAGTTTTCCCGCCCTCGGCATGGTGGTGGCGCCCTGTTCGGTGCGCTCGATGAGCGAAATCGCCACCGGCGTGACCGCGAGCCTTCTCACGCGTGCCGCCGACGTCACCCTCAAGGAACGCCGCCGACTGGTGCTGGCGGTGCGCGAAACCCCGCTCCATCTTGGCCATTTGCGGACCATGACGGCACTGACCGAGATGGGGGCGATGATCCTGCCGCCGGTGCCGGCGTTTTACGTTTCCCCCCACAGCCTCGAGGACCTGGTCGATCATTTCGTCGGCCGCATTCTTGATTGTTTCGGTTATAATTGGGCGCCGGCGAAGCGCTGGAACCCGCCCGTCCAAAAGGCAAAAGATGACCACTGAAGTCACCGCTCCGGAACAGGTCGCCTTGCGCGCCAAGCTCGCCGAGCTGGTCCAGGAACACCGCGATCTCGACGCCGCCATCGCCGCCATGGGCCCGACCCATGACATCATCCAGCTGACCCGGCTGAAGAAGAAAAAACTTCAGCTCAAAGACCAGATCGCCAAGATCGAGAACCAGCTCTTGCCCGACATCATCGCGTAACCGGGCTCACCCGAGCGGGCCGGCGCCGCGACAGCGGTCAGCGCCCGTTGCGCTTGTGGACGTACATCGCCTCGTCGGCGCGCGCCATGGCGAGATCGGGCGTGTCGTCGCCGCGAAGTTCGAAGGCACCGTAGGAAAAGCCGATCGGAATCGCCTTGCCTTTCCATTGTGTCGGCTCCGCGCGCAGCTTGGCGGCCAGGATGTCGGCCTTCTTACGCCCCTGCTCGACACTGGCATGGGCGAGCAAGACGCCGAATTCGTCGCCGCCGAGCCGCCCGACCACGTCGCTGTCGCGCGTCTGGGCCAGCAGCGTGTCGGCGAAATGGGCCAGCACCGCGTCGCCGGCGGCATGGCCGTAGTTGTCGTTGACCTGCTTGAAACCGTCGAGATCGAAATAGAGCAGCGTCGCCGGCGTGCCGTAGCGCCCGGCAAACGAAATGTAGCGCGTCAGCTCGCGCACGAAGGCGCGCCGATTGAGCAGCGGCAAGAGATGATCCTGATCGGCCGTCCGCTCCACCTGTTCGAGGCGTTCGCGCACCGTCTGCAATTCGCGGCGCAGATTATCGACCTCGCCCATCAGCGTCATGACGGCGTCGCGCACCCGCGGCGTGAACTCGGCTTCCGGAATGCCGAGCACCGAGGCGGTGGCGCTGACCGGCGGCGGCGCCATCACCGGCTCGGCAGCGCGCGCCTGGCGGGCATAGGCCGCCGCACCGACCGAACGGGCGGAGGTAAGCGAACTCGACTTCTCGGTCTTCATCGACGCATGGACCTTCCGGCGGACGTTAACATTTCGCTTAAGATCACAAACAAAAGGTTAACGGCAAAAGGTTGGTGGCAAAGGTTAACAAGGGTGCTTTTCCGGCTCGGCGCCCGCCCCTATAACCGTCGCTCACCCGAATCGGAGCACAGTATGCCGCACGTTGGCCTGATCATGGGAAGCCAGTCGGATTGGCCGGTGCTGAAGCGCGCCGCCGAAGCCCTGGACGCCCTCGGAATCTCCTATGAGGTCAAGGTCGTATCGGCCCACCGCACCCCCGACCGCGCCTTCGCCTATGCCCGCGGCGCCGAAGGCCGCGGCCTGAAACTGATCATCGCGGCGGCCGGCGGCGCCGCCCACCTCGCCGGGGTGATGGCCGGACTGACCCATCTGCCGGTGCTCGGCGTGCCGATGGAATCCAAGGCGCTGAAGGGCCTCGACAGCCTGTTGTCCACGGTGCAGATGCCGGGCGGCATTCCGGTCGCCACCTTCGCCATTGGCGAGGCCGGCGCCAAGAACGCCGCCCTGTTCGCCGCCGCCATGCTGGCGCTGTCGGACCGCGAGCTGTCGCAGCGCCTCAAGGCCTGGCGGCAGCAGCAGACCGACGCGGTGCCGGACAGCCCGGAATAGGATGCCCCGACGAGAGCGCACGCCGCCCTTCGCGGCCCGGCGCCCCACAGATCGCGTTCCCGCGCGAACACTCTACGGCGCCGGGCACCTCAGGCTGACGCGCTTTGGCTAGCTTCCTGAGGAGCCCCGCGCGCACGACCCGTCAGGAACGCGTTTTGCCCGAGCCGCGAAGGATCAGCCTTCCTTCAGCTGCTTCGACACCGACACGACGATGTAGGTCGCCGGCGTCTTGCCGACGTTGACGAGGCCGTGCATCTGGTTGGAGGCGGTGAACACGATGTCGCCGGGGCCGGCCGGAATGTGGCGGCCGTTTTCGTCGATGTACTCCACCGCACCGGCCTGGAGGAACAGCATCTCGGTGTTGGGATGCTTGTGGGCGGGATGGGGCATCTCGCCGGCCGGCAGCATGGTCTCGTGCACTTCGAGGAATTCGCCGGTCGGCAGCGTTCCGACCAGGACGCGGCGCTGCTCGCCGCCATTGGGGAATTTGCGCACCGGCAGATCGGCGTAGCGCAGCACCTTCGATTGCGACAGCACCGGATCGGTGCCCTCGGCCGCAGAGGCGGCACCGGCAAAGCCGGCCGCGGCGAGGGCCGAGAACACGGCGAACAGATTGCGGCGATCGAGCGTTTCCATAGTCGTTATTCCTTATTTCGCGGGTTTGATGTCGCCGCCGATCGAAACGATGGCGTAGCGGATCGGGCCTTTGCCGATGTTCTTCACCTGATGATCGGTGCCTTCGGCGACATAGATCACGTCGCCCGGACCGGCGGTCTCGGTCACGCCGTCGTGGATGAAGGCGAGCGTGCCTTCCATCACGATGATGAATTCGGAATGATCGATGACGTGCGAGGGATTGGGCACCGCCCCTTCCGGCTGCATCGATTCATGCACGCGCACCGCTTCGCCGGTCTTCAATAGACCAAGCAGCATGTCGTGAGCGCCGCCGCCGTTGGCAAAGCTCCGGGTCGGAGCGGTTGCGAACGAAAACACTTTCGCTTTGGTGAGATCATCGGCCATGGCGTTACCGGTAACATAAACCAGCGCCAGCAGCGCTGCGGCAGAAGCTTTCATCACGAGGTCCTTAAAGGCTGGCAGGCGGCGCGCAGCCGCGCTTTCAGTTTCTCATATTGCATGACCTCGCCAAGACGCGCATCGAGAAATTTCGCCGCCGCGCTCGCCTCAGCCGTGTCGTCGCCGAACCACGCAACTTCGGTCGCGGCATAGACGGCGGCCAAAATCGCCCGCTTGCTGTACCAGTTGATGTCGCTTGCGCTGTCGCCGGCCGCCCGCCACATCGCGTCGGACGTCTGCGCCAACAGACGCAGCGCCAGCACCGCATGGTGCGGCATCGCGAGGAACAGCGCCGCGCGCCGCGCCGCGTGTTTGTGTGGCGCCAAACAATCGAGGCGTGTCAGCACCGCGGTGCGGATGCGCAGGCGGACCGGCAGCGCCGCAAGATCACCAAGACGTTCGGTCATCGCGGCATCGACCGCCGCCGACCAGCGCTCGCACAAGGCGGCGGAAAAGCCGTGCACGGCAGCGGCGGCCAAGGCCTCGTCAAGCGCGGCGGGATGCATGCAAAAACTCCCGATCGGACACGAACAGTATCCGCGTCCGAACGGGAATAGCTAGGCCTCAGCGCTCAGTGCTGCGGCACCCGGATCTTCACCGTCACCGTGGCATGGGTGCCGACGATGTCGGCGCTGCCAGCAACCGGTGCGCCCTTGGCCGCGAAGCCGAAATAGAGGCTCTCGGTCAGGCCGCTCGGCATCGGGCAGATCGGCTTGGCGAAGGTGAACGTCACCTTGCCACCCTTCTGCTCCGCCGAGGCCAGTCCTGCCCCGCCGGAACTGCCGACCACGAACACCTGGGCCGGCGGACCGGCGTAGTTCATGTCCTCGAGCGGCCCGACATCGAGCGTGAGCTTCTCGACGCAATTGGGCGAACCCAGCGCCGTCGACCCCCGCATGTCGATGAACAGCGAATAGCCGGTCATCCCCGTCGCCCGCGTGCCGGGCAATCCGGGATAAGTGCGGACCAGCAGCTTGCCGTGGCCGCCATTGCCGAACATGTCGAAAAACGCCGTCGTGTCGGTCGCCGTGACCGCGCACTTGGGCGTGAAGAAGCACGAAACACCTTGTGGCGTGACATTGGCAACTGCCAGTTTACCCGCCATCGCACTGGGCATGAGCATCAGTGCGCACGCAGCCATACCCAGGCAGTTCCTGAGAACGCGCATACCAGCCTCCCCCTTGAAGCAGCGCCAAGTGTGCGCCTGTTGCTGCCGCAAGGGAAGATAAGCCGTCGCAGGTCCGTCATGCAGCCACCGAGCCTATTGCTCTTTGGCCAGCCAGTGGTGGGCTTCGGTTTCGAAAATCAGCTGCTTCAGATCGCTCATCCGCTGCGGGTAGAGCACGCCGTCGAGGTGATCGACCTCGTGCTGCACCACCCGGGCATGAAAGCCTTTGGCGACGCGCGTGATCGGGTGGCCCTCGTGATCGACGCCGGCATAGCGGATGTGGGCCGAGCGCTCGACCAGTCCGCGCAGGCCCGGCACCGACAGGCAGCCCTCCCAGCCCGACTCGCGCTCGGGCCCCAGCACGGTGATTTCGGGATTGATCAGCACGGTCAGCGGCGCGGTGTGGTCGAAGCGTTCCGCCTCGCTGAGGCCGTCGCTGCGGTCGGCAGGCGCCTGGAACACCACCACGCGCAGCGGCACATGCACCTGCGGCGCGGCCAATCCGGCCCCGTTGGCGTCGATCATGGTTTCCAGCATGTCGGCGACCAGGCGGCGAATTTCGGGCGCGGTCGGATCGGACACCGGCTCGGCAACACCGGACAGGACCGGATGGCCCATGCGAGCGATTTTCAAAATGGCCATCGATAGCTCTCGCGCAAACTCTTGGGTTTCAGGGGCTTAGCCGGAAAATCGCAACGACGCGCGACGCCCCGGCCGGGCAAGTGTAGCCAGCCTTGGGTTGGTCGCGCCACACCGCCGCGCCAATCCCCCGAAACAGGCTGACGTTTTGCCGCGGTCGTGTAGACTCGTGATAACCCTTCTGTTATCTAGCCGCCCCTCTAGATCGCGGCGGCGTTTTTCACCGCACACGATTTCGCGCCCGCCGCTTCAAGAAACTGGCTTCAGGGAGTTCGCCTTTGCAGATCATCGTTCGCGACAACAATATCGACCAGGCGCTCAAGGCCCTGAAAAAGAAGATGCAGCGCGAAGGCATCTTCCGCGAAATGAAGCTGCGCGGCCATTACGAGAAGCCCAGCGAAAAGCGCGCCCGCGAACGCGCCGAGGCGATCCGCCGCTATCGCAAGCTGCAGCGCAAGCGCCTGCAGCGCGAAGGCCTGCTGCCGAAATAAGCCAGCCCGTTCTGTGGGCAGAGCCGCATCCCCTGGGTGCGGCTTTTGACGTATGAAGGCCGTCTCGGTGTCGGGCGGCCTTTTCGTTTGCCTGCAACGCGCCAAAAAGCATCGCCCGCCCAAGGCAAACCTCGAGCGGGCGACACCCACGGAACTACAGCCACCCAGAGATGGGGGCCTCAGCCCACAACTTCAAGAGGATGACGGCGATTTCATCTTGCTGGCGCGAGCCCGCTCGGCATCGATGATTGCCGGCGTGAAGCCGGTGCCGATCGCGCGCTTCGCAGTAACGACAGCGGCGGCTTGCCCGCGCAAAGCTCCGCCTGAAGCATCGGACGTTCACCTCGAGTTACTTGAGCGCCCGGCTCCCCTCGGTGTCATGGCCCGCGACTGCGCGCCACCCAGCTGTCATCTGGCACAACCCGAAGATCGCGACAGACTTAACCTGGGTCGCCCGCATTGGCGGGCGATGACAGTGGCGATCTCACATCACAGTTCGCCACGCTGGAGGCATCGCCACACACCGGCCTTAGTTGACAATCCCTACAAAACAAGGCTAGTGGCCCGCGCTCTCGCGGCTGCACGTCGCCCTTTGGGCTTAACGCGAGCTTTCAACCAACTTTCCGTTCATCCTCTCGTGCATGGGACGCGGCAACAACGCTCCCCGTGCGCGCCTGCGCCGGTTTTGCGCAAGGACGACTCGTGACTGATTTTGCTTCTTTCTCTTTTCCCAAGACCATTCTTTCCGCCCTCGATGAGGCCGGCTACACCACGCCGACGCCGATCCAGGCGGCCGCCATTCCCGAACTGATGAAGGGCCGCGATCTCTTGGCGCTGGCCCAGACCGGCACCGGCAAGACCGCCGCCTTCGCGCTGCCGCTGATGGCGATGCTGATGCGCCAGCACGGCGCGCGGACGCCGAAATCGGTACGCGCCCTGATCCTCGCCCCGACCCGCGAACTCGCCATTCAGATCTTCGACAACATCCGCACCTACAGCCGCCATTCGCATGTGCGCGCCGTCGTCACTGTTGGCGGCGTTTCGATCGGGCCGCAGATCAAGGCGCTGGCCGAAGGCGTCGATATCCTGGTCGCCACCCCCGGCCGCCTGCTCGACCATCTGCAGCAGCGCACCGTGCGGCTCGACAGCGTCAGTCACCTGGTGCTCGACGAAGCCGACCGCATGCTCGACATGGGCTTCATCCGCGACATCCGCAAAATCGAGGCGGCGCTGCCGAAAAAGCGCCACGCCATGATGTTCTCGGCCACCATGCCCGCCGATGTCGAAGAACTCGGCCGCTTCATCCTGCATCAGCCGCACCGCATCGATCTCAGCCCGCCGCAGCGCACCGCCGAGAACATCGAGCAGCGCGTCTATTTTGTGCCCGCCGGCGACAAGCGCGCGCTTCTCGTGCAATTGCTGAAGGACTCCGCGATGACCCGGGTGATCGTCTTCACCCGCATGAAGCATGTCGCCAACCGCGTCGCCGAAGTTTTGGAACACAACCGCATCGCCGCCGACGCCATTCACGGCAACAAATCGCAGAACGCCCGCCAGCGCGCGCTTTCCCGCTTCAAGTCGGGCGAGGTGCGCGTCCTGGTCGCCACCGACATCGCGGCGCGCGGCATCGACGTCGACGAGATCAGCCACGTCATCAATTTCGACCTGCCGAACGAGCCGGAAAGCTACATCCATCGCATCGGCCGCACCGCGCGCGCCGGATCGTCGGGCGTCGCCCTCAGCTTCTGCGACGGCTCCGAAACCGCCTTCCTGCGCGACATCGAAAAGCTGACCAAGCAGCGCCTGACGGTGGCCCAAGGCGAGCCCCTGCCCGCCGAGCCGGCCCCGACCCGCGACTACGCCAAAAAGCGCCCCTTCCGCGGCGGCCGTGGCCAAGCAGGTCCTGCCAAGCCGCAGCAAGGCAAGCCGGCGCAGGGAAAACGCCATCAGAGCCGTCGTCCCAAGCAGCGCAGCGCCGCTAGAGCCTGAACACCTGCCGGACCAGTTTGCCGAAGCTCGGCGGGCGTTCGGTTGAGAGGACATGGCGGGCGAAGACGCGGCCCATCTGGCGCATCAACAGCGCCGTCGTGATCAGCGTCAGGATCGCCGTCGTCCACAGCTCTACCGGCGCCGGGTGGAACGGCAGACGCACCAGCATGAAGAACGGGGTGTAGATCGGAATCCACGACAATACCTGCGCCAGCGTGCCGTTGGGGTCCTGCACCAGGGCGCCGAGCAGCATGTTGGGCAGGAAGATGATCATCGACACCGGCCCGATCAGCGCCTGGGCGTCGGGCAGCGAATTGGTGGTCGCCCCGATGCCGAGATAGATCGCGGCATAGATCATCAGCCCACAGAGGAAATAGAGCAGGATCAAGGGCAGCATCGGCAGGATCGAGGCAAGGCCGGTGGCGATCACCGCCAGCGCCTCGCTCGAAAAACCCGCCGCCATCAGAAAGCCGATGACGCCCCAGCCGGCGATGGTGACGAGCGCCAGGCCCACCACCCCGATCAGCTTGCCGGTCATGATTTCGTGCGGCGAGGCGCAGGACAACAGCACCTCGATCATGCGGGTGGATTTTTCTTCGACCACGCCCTGCAGCAGCAGCGCCGCATCGGAGAAGGCGACCAGGAACAACAGGAAGGCGAGCCCCATCGGCACCAGCTGGGCGACCTTGTCTTTCCAGTTGACCTCGCGACCCTTCATCGGATCGACTTCCACCAGCGCCGCATCGACGTCGAGCGTGATCTTGGCGCGCAAGTCTGCCGGCACGGCGGCACGCATCGCGGCAAGGCGGACGGCGTCGGTCAGGGCGCGCCGCACCAGCCCGGTCGATTGCTCGTTGTCGATGCTCCAATATTTGGCCGCGACGGCCGCGCCCGGCCCGAAGCCTTTCGGGATCACTACGATCGAATTGAGCCGCCGGCCCGCCGCGGTGACCGCGATTTCGCCATTGAGATAAGCATAGGCGGCATCGCCACGGTCGCGGGCGAAACTGTCGATGAGATCGGCCGGCGCCGCGATCACGACGACGGCGGGCTTGGGCGGGGTGAACACCGGCGCGCCGGCTTTCAAATACGGCGACAGCCGCGCGAACGCCGGCTGCCAGCCGCCCGCCGCAGCAAAGGCGTTGACCGTCGCGATGCGTTCAGGATCGGCGAACAGGTGGTCGAGATCGGCAAGCTTGCGGCGCAGCACCAGCGGATCGACGTTGGCGTGAGCATACGCGGCGAGCGCTTCGAGGTCGGCCTTGGCGCCGTCGCGCGCCACCGCCTGTTCGACCGCCGCCGCGTAGCCGCCTTCGAGATCGATCACCGTCATCACGTTGGTGCGCGAATGGCCGGAGGTGAAGCTCGAAACGCCGACCGACAGCGCCAGGATCAGCGGCATCATCAACAGCGAGATGATGAAGCCCCGCCGCGTCACGTATTTGACGAATTCCTGGGCGGCGATGATGAGGGTGCGCCGGATCATTCCTGGTTTGCCTTCTCGACGACGGCCACGAACACCTCGGTCAGGCTGGGCGGATTAAGATCGAAGAAATCGGGCACCACCCCCTGCTCGAAACAGGCTTTCAACACCGCCCGGCCATCGGCGCCCTCGTGCAGCACCACGATCCAGGTCCGCCCCTTGTCTTCGGGCGCAATCACCTCGGCAACGCCCTCCACCGCAGCGAGGAACGACAGATCGGCATCCGCGGCAATGCGCGCGCGGCGCGGCAGCAGCCGCTGCGCCTCATCGAGCGTGCCTTCGAAGCGCTTCCTGCCTTTGGCCAGGATCACGAGGCGGTCGCACAGCCGTTCGGCATGTTCCATGGTGTGGGTCGAAAACAGGATGGTTTTGCCGTCGCGCGCCAGGGCCACCAGGAACGCCTGCAGATCGGTCTGGTTGACCGGATCGAGGCCGGCGAAGGGCTCGTCGAGGATGACGAAATCGGGATCGTGGGCGACCGCAGCGAGCAGCTGCACCTTCTGCGCCATGCCCTTCGACAGGCCCTCCACCCGCACCCGGGCGAAGGCGCCGAGACCGAACTGTTCGAGCAGGGCCCGTGCCCGCTGCAATGCCTCGCGCCGGGAAAGGCCCTTCAAGGTGGCGATATAGGCGATCGCCTCTTCCGCCCGGACGCGACGATAAAGGCCGCGCTCCTCAGGCAGGAAACCGATCCGCGGCCGCGCCTTGCCGACCGGCCCGCCCAGCACCTTGATCTCGCCGTCGTCGGGCTGAAACAGGCCGAGCATCAGGCGCAGCGTGGTGGTCTTGCCGGCCCCGTTGGGACCGAGAAATCCGAGAATGCCCCCCTTGGGCAGCTTCAAGTCGAGATGGTCGACGGCGGTGAAATCGCCGAAGCGCTTGCTGACGCCGCTTAACTCGACCGCCCACTCCGCCATGACGCGTCCCGCTCCACCACCCGCTACAGCAAACCGGGCGGCGGCGATCCCGTCAAGGGACCTTGGCACAATCGGGGCACAGCGCCAGTTCGACCGTAATGTGGCTGAGGCTGGGATAGCGCTCGTGCAGCTGGGCCTTTAGGCGCTCGCAATCGGCCGCCCCGCCCGCCACCGACACGATCAGGCCGTGATGGCCGGGGCCGAGCCGCCACAGATGCAGATCGAACACGGTGCCCTTCAATTCGCGCTCGACCACAGCGCGGATGGCGTGCGCCATCGCCGGATCGTCTTCGGCATCGAGCAGCACCAGGGCGCTGTCGCGGGTGAGCCCGACCGCCCACGACGCGATTACCGCCGCGCCGAGAAGCCCGACGATCGGATCGGCCCAGGCGATCCCGAATACCAGCCCCGAGCCGAGCGCGAGGATGGCCAGCACGCTGGTGGCGGCATCGGCGACGACGTGGATATAGGCGGCGCGCAGATTGTTGTCGCGATGCAGATGATGATCGTGGTCATGGTCGTGATGATGGTCATGATCGTGATCATGATGGCCTTCGTGCAGGATCGCGGCGGACGCGATGTTGACCAGCAGGCCGATGGCGGCGATGACCAGCGCCTCGCCGTACGCGACCGTAACCGGTTCGAGCAGGCGGCGCACCGATTCGACCGCGACGCCGATCGACAGCAATCCGAGCACGATGGCGCTGGCGAAGGCGGCGAGATCGCCGAACTTGCCCGACCCGAACGAGAAGCGCTTGTCGGCGGCATGACGGCGGGCCAGCCAATAGGCCCCGGCCGCGAGCCCCAAGGCACCGACATGGGTCGCCATGTGAACGCCATCGGCGAGCAGCGCCATCGAGCCGAACAGGAGACCGGCGACGATCTCCACGGCCATGAAGGCGGCGGTGAGCAGCGTCACCAAGCGGGCGCGCGCCTCGCTTTTCTCATGGCCGAGGCCGAGGAAAACGTGATTGTGCGTGAAGCGGTCGTGAGCGTGATCCATGGCGGCGAGAATACGACCTCTCCGGTGCAAATAAACACCCGATCCGTAAGGGACACCCCAAAACAAACGGGCCGCAGGATCTGGGAATCCCGCGGCCCTGCCGAACCGTCAAATCGATGGGGAGTTCAACGGCCCAGTGAAAAGCGGCGCCGGTCCAGCCGGCGCTTGTTGTTGGCCAAGTTTGTCCGACTTGCTGCGAATGCGTGCAACGCGGTTTCCGGTCGCACAATCCTTGGTCGAATCACGCGGGAAACCGTAGCAAACCAACGGGCGCGCGAAAACCGCAGGTGCCGAAGGGGAAGCTTACCCGGGCGGCGGGCCGTGCATGTAGCTTTCCACCAGCGAGCCCGCGATCAGCCGCCAGCCGTCGACCAGCACGAAAAAGATCAGCTTGAACGGCAGCGAGATGATCACCGGCGGCAGCATCATCATGCCCATGCTCATCAGAATGGACGCGACCGCCATGTCGATGATGAGAAATGGAATGAAGACGAGGAAGCCGATCTCGAAAGCGCGCTTCAGCTCCGACAGCATGAAGGCGGGCGCCACCGTGGTGATCGGAACCGCTTCGGCGGTGGCCGGGGTCTTCTTGCCGCTCATGTCCATGAACAGCTTGAGGTCGGCCTGGCGGACATGGCCGAGCATGAACTTCTTCATCGGCACGGCGGCCTTGTCGAGCGCCACCTCGGTCGATATCTGGCCGTTGACCAGCGGCTCGATGCCCTGGTTGTAGGCGTCCTTCAGGGTCGGCGTCATCACGAACAGGGTGAGGAACATGGCGAGCGACACCAAGACCGCATTGGGCGGGCTCTGCGACAGGCCGAGCGCGGTCCGCAGCAGCGACAGCACCACCACCATGCGCACGAAGCTCGTCATCATGATGAGAATGGACGGCGCCACCGACAGAATGGTGATGAGCGCGATGATCTGCATCATCTTGTCGGTGAAGAGACCCGAGCCGTTGACGTCGATGGAGAGGCCGCTGCCGGCCGCACTGCTCGCCGCCGCCGCCGCATGGCTCGCCGCATACGCGG
>NZ_JBWZET010000085.1:0-13627 GCF_056722145.1 Rhizomicrobium sp.
CCATTGGCGAGGGTGAATTCCAGGATCGGCGAATAGCCCTCCTGGATCAAAAGCCGTGAAACCCCGCGCGCAACACCGAGAGCGTTTTCCATGGGTGTATTAGAACGGAGAGGGAACGAGAGGTCAATGCGCAAGCGGATCGTGCTTTGCGGCGCGCTATGTTGTTAATGCGGTGCGGAGCGATGCGAGCCGGTCGTCCCGCAGAAAGTACATTGTGTCGAAGCTGATGGTCTGATGCGGAGCCTCGCATTTTGCCCAAGCAACGCTTTGACGTAATTGCAGATGCCAGGACTGCGCCTTCTCGGTTCGTCGGGAGGCAAATGCATCGAGGGAAAATATCGCCAGGTTGATGCCGCCGGAGACATCACGAACGGAACGATATTTTATCGCCTGTGTGCCGCACTGGCGGGCCTTATCGGCGAGTTCCTGGCAACAGCTATAATCCGAAAGTCGGCGCCAAAGTTCGGCGTCACGCACGAGCGGCGGTCTCGTGGTGTCGAGGCCGTGCGAGGTATGAACCCGTGCCGAAAACACTGTGTACTCGGCTGGATTGCTCGGAAAAGGCGTTCCCGGGGATTCGGCGTGGAAGAGCAAGCGCAGGAACGCCATTTCCGCCATCGCAGTGATCGGCGAAGCGCAGCAATAGAAAACACCTTCGGTCAAGCCGGCGCGACGAAACCGTGAGCCAGTCGGATAAGGACCGCTATATCGAAATGGCGTGAAGAGGAGAAATTCGTAATTCTCCGATGCGTCCACTGCAGGTGGTTTTGCCGCTTCGATTTCCCGCTCAAGAATTTCCTGCTCGTCGCGAGAATCGACGAGCTTCATGGTCGATTTTCTGTGCTGTGCCTCAACCGCGCGCCAATACGAACCCTCGATGAGGACCTGTTCACATGACAGCTCGTCTGGCGTCCAAGTAATCGATGACACGAAGAAGCCCCCGCACCGACTGAATGGAATTGATCGGTGCATCACCAATGGCAGTATTTCGATTACGCAACCACTGTGCCGATACGGTGTCGTCACCACCAACAATTGCGTCCAGCGACCGGTAAAGTCTCAGGAACAATGTCGCAAGTTCCCGAGGTTTGGTGCCAGATCCCAACAGTTTGCTGTCGCCAGCGCGCATCCGGCTGATCGAAGATTCGGACAGTCCGACGACATTGCCCAGGATGCGACTGCTGACGTCCAGCTTTTCCCCAGCGCGGATGAATGCCTTTGCGATCACAACAGCATTTGGTTCATCTGCCGCGGGCTTCCTTTCGCTTTTTTCCATGGCATCCACTCCCTTGCGACAGAGAGAATAGTCGTATTCTCTTTCCAGAGAAAGAACTTGCCCTGTGATAATTCAAGGGGGTTGGCGCCCCACAGACAGGATTTCTTTTCTAACTCAATTGGTTAAGCGTGAGTTGTTCCGCCGCAGTTTCGACCGAATGGGTTAATGCACATTCCCGTCGGCTTCACGCATCCTTCTCGCCGAGCACGCCTTTGGTGGAGGCGAAGTCGCCGTCGAGGCGTTCGTCGGGGGTGATGGCTTGGCGCAAGGACCGCGCCAGGCCCTTGAAGCAGGTTTCCACGATGTGGTGGCTGTTGTCGCCGTAGACGTTCTCGACGTGCAGGCAGACGCCGGCGTTCATGGCGAAGGCCTGGAACCATTCCTTGAACAGCTCGGTGTCCATCTCCCCGATTTTGGGCTGGGTGAATTTCACCCGCCACACCAGATACGGCCGCCCGGCGACATCAATCGCGACCCGCGTGAAGGCTTCGTCCATCGGAATGCCGGCCGAGCCGAAGCGGGTGATGCCGGCGAAATCGCCGAGCGCCTTTTTTACCGCCTGGCCGATGACGATGGCGGTGTCCTCGGTGGTGTGATGGAAGTCGACGTGCAGATCGCCTTGCGCCCGCACCTTGAGATCGATCATGGCGTGACGGCCGAATGCTTCCAGCATGTGATCGAGAAAGCCGATGCCGGTATCGATATCGCACTCGCCGGCCCCATCGAGGTCGAGCGAGACGGCGATTTCGGTTTCACGGGTTTTGCGTTCGACGGTCGCGGTGCGCATGGGCGCCTCCAAATTCCGAACCCCTCCTTAGCAGGAGCCGGGCTAACAAAAAACCCAAACGGCCACGCTCACGCCGCCAGATCGAACAGGTCGGTCACCGGCACCAGGCCGTTGGTGCCCATCACTCTCAGCGCGCCGGTGGCGGCGTTGGCTTCCATCACGAGACGGCTGTTGACGTTGGCGATCGGGGCGGTGAACCAGGACAGGTTCGGTGCGTCATTGGCAAGCCCCATCGCCTGGGCCAGCCGTCCGGCGCTGTCGATCGGCCGCGCTTTCCAGCCGAGTTCGGTCTCGTTGAGCGAGGACTGGAAGTGGTTGGCGGTACACACCCGCCCGCTCACCATTTCGCGCACGGCAAAGGCGTCTTCGGTGCGCTCGATGACGCAGCCCTCGCCGGCCCGCGTGCCGGACAGCGTGAAGATCGCCGGCACCGCCAGCGGGGTCATGCTCAGCATCTGGCGGGCGGCGGTGTAGTCGCGCGCGGTCTCGAACACCCGGCGGACGAGGTGCACCGGCGGCAGCGCCAGCCGCGTCCCGGTCTTGAAGCGGCCGGCCATCCAGGCACCCAGGAACCCGCCGACATGCTTGCGGCGCGGCGCCTGATTGATGGCACAGGCAAAGCGGCCCGGCGCCATCGCCTGCAACACGCCCGAGAAGCCGGGCCAGGTGACGTTGAAATAAGTGCCGAGCCGGCCGGCATAGTGGGCCACCACCGGAAATTCGCCCAGCCGCGGCAACGGCCAATCCAGCACCCGGCGGAGCAGCGGCCCCGCCTCACTGGTCCAGGCGCCGCTGGTGCAGGCCCATTCCAGGCAGCTGTTGAGAACATAGGCGCCGGGCCGGTGGATCGCGTTGGCGATCAGGGTGATTTCCGGCAGATAGGGGTTGTTCGCCTTCTCCAGCCAGCGCTTGGTCAGCTGGTCGGTGGCCGACGCCAGCACCCGCCCCGGTCCTTGGCCGACCAGCGACAGGGCGCCGTCGAGCAGGATGTTGGCCTGATGGCGGAACAGGAACAACAATTCCAGGGGCGTGTGGCCGCGCAGGTCGACCAGGGGTATTTTTGCGAGCGGTTGCCCGGAGTGCTGCCGAAGGTGCTGCATTATCGCGACTCCCACCCTATATTGGCTGCTATCATGTCTGATCAGAAATGGCGTTCAACCACCATCCTCTCCCTTCGTAAGGGTAGCACCGTTCTTGTCGCCGGCGACGGCCAGGTCACCCTGGGCGCCACGGTGATGAAATCCAATGCCCGCAAAGTCCGCCGCCTCGGCAAGGGCGACGTGATTGCCGGGTTCGCCGGCGCCACCGCCGATGCCTTTGCCCTGTTCGAGCGGCTGGAATCGAAGCTGGAACAGCATCCTGGCAATCTGGCGCGGGCCTGCGTGGAGCTGGCCAAGGACTGGCGCACCGACCGCTATCTGCGCCGCCTGGAAGCGATGATGGCGGTTGCCGATAAGCAGACCAGCCTGATCCTGTCGGGCACCGGCGACGTCGTCGAACCCGAAGACGGGCTGATCGGCATCGGCTCTGGCGGACCCTATGCGCTTGCCGCCGCCCGCGCCCTGCTCGACCTCGATCTGCCGGCAGAAGCCATTGCCCGCAAAGCGATGAAAATCGCCGGCGACATCTGCATCTACACCAACGAAAACGTGGTTATCGAGACGCTGACGTCCGGTTGAGGCACGCAGCTGTCAGATGTATCATTCGTCGTTGAGGGTATGTCATGAATGTGCGCAGTCCCAAGATCGATGAATTGGCACAGAAGCTGGCCAACCAGACGGGCGAGGATCCGGTTCAAGCCGTGATACGCCTACTTGAGGAGCGGTTGGAGCGGAACAACGCGCGTGCACCTGAAGATCGCGAAGCGCGCAAAGCCGCGATTTTAGAGATCGTCGAGCGTTTCAATCGGCGCCCGATACTGGATGATCGCGCGCCCGACGAAATTATCGGCTACAACGAACATGGTCATTTTGACTGATGATCGTCGATACATCCGCGTTGATTGCGATACTATGGAATGAACCGGAAGCGGACACATTCCTATCCAAAATCCTGGACGCCCAGCATGTCCGTATTTCTGCGGCGACGGCAGTTGAGTTGTACTGCGTCGCCATCGGCCAGCGCGGGGTTGGTGGCGCTGAAGATGCGGACCTTCTGTTGGTCCGCTGTGGTGCGGAAATCGTGCCGCTGCGATCCGACCAAGTCGAACTGGCGCGGTACGCTCTTCTAACCTATGGCAAGGGCCGCCATCCGGCGCGGTTGAATTTTGGGGATTGCTTTTCTTACGCCTTGGCCAAGGCGTACATGGAGCCCTTGCTCTATAAGGGCAATGATTTCGCCCACACCGACAGCGTTGCAGCGCTGGCGTAGACAGTCGCGCCGTCCGTCCCCATATAGGTTTCCATGACCGCAGCCTTCACCCCCCGCGAAATCGTCTCCGAACTCGACCGCTTCATCATTGGCCAGCATGACGCCAAGCGCGCTGTTGCCATTGCGCTCAGGAACCGCTGGCGCCGCCAACAGCTGCCGCCCGAACTGCGTGAAGAAGTGCTGCCGAAAAACATTCTCATGATCGGCCCGACCGGGGTCGGCAAGACCGAGATTTCCCGCCGGCTGGCGAAACTGGCGCAGGCCCCCTTTCTCAAGGTGGAAGCAACCAAGTTCACCGAAGTCGGCTATGTCGGGCGCGACGTCGAGCAGATCGTGCGCGATTTGTTGGAAATCGCCATCGCCCAGGTGCGTGAGCGTAAGCGCCGCGACGTTGAAGCGCTCGCCGAAGACCGTGCCGAGGATCGTCTGCTCGATGCGCTGGCGGGCCCCTCGGCGGCGTTGCGCGAGGGCAAGCGCCGGGCACTGCGCGCCGGCGAGCACGAAGACACCGAGATCGAATTGGAAATGAAGGATTCCGGCGGCATGCCGCAATTCGAAATCCCCGGCATGCCCAACGCCAATGTGTCGATGGTCGGTCTCGGCGATGCCTTCGGCAAGCTGTTCGGCGGCAAGCAGAAGCCGCGGCGCTTGAAGGTCAAGGATGCCCGCCCGCTGCTGCTGTCGGAAGAGGCCGACAAGCTGCTCGACCAGGATGCCGTCACCCGCGAAGCAATCGAGGCGGTCGAGCAGAACGGCATCGTGTTTCTCGATGAAATCGACAAGATCTGCGCCCGCTCCGAATTGCGTGGCGGCGGTGACGTCAGCCGCGAAGGGGTGCAGCGCGATCTCCTGCCGCTCATCGAAGGCACCACGGTCGCCACCAAGCACGGCCAGGTGAAGACCGATCACATCTTGTTTATCGCCTCGGGCGCCTTCCATACGGCAAAACCGTCGGACCTGCTTCCCGAACTGCAAGGGCGCTTGCCGATCCGGGTGGAACTGAAGGCGCTCAGCCGCGACGATTTCCAGCGCATCCTGACCGAGCCGGAAGCCAGCCTGATCAAGCAGTATGTGGCGCTGTTGCGGACCGAGGGCGTCCGCCTCGATTTCACGCCCGACGGCATCGGCGCCATTGCCGACGTTGCTGCCTCGGTCAATGCCACGGTGGAAAACATCGGCGCCCGGCGGCTGCAGACGGTGATGGAGCGGGTGCTCGACGAGATCAGCTTCGTCGCCAGCGAAAAACAGGGCGAGACCCTCACCATTGACGGCGCTTATGTCCGGTCCAAGGTGGAAGACCTCGCCAAGGACCAGGATTTGTCCCGGTTCATTCTGTAGTTTCCGGGATTTGACGCAGCGATCTGCGCAATATGGCCGCATGACGGGTCGAGTGCGGCCAAACCATATGCCAAAATGTGCATATGCTCATTGACCCCCGCCCAAATTGCTGCAAGGAGTCCCCCTCAAAGGGGCGCCCCGCGGGGGCGCTGTTAGAAGGGCTTTGCATATGGCGCGGTCAGACTATCTGTTCACCAGCGAGAGCGTATCGGAAGGGCATCCCGACAAGGTTTGCGACCGGATTTCCGACGAAATCGTCGATCTGTTCTTCCGGGAAGGCCCCAAGCACGGGTTCTCGCCGTGGGATTTGCGCTGCGCCGCGGAAACGCTGGCCACCACCAACCGCGTCGTGATCGCGGGTGAGACCCGCGGGCCCAAGGAAATCACGCCGGAAATGGTGGAAGCGGTCGCCCGCGAGGCCATCAAGTCGATCGGCTATGAGCAGGACGGCTTCCATCACGCCACCTGCAAAGTGGAAGTGCTGCTGCACAGCCAGTCGCCCGACATTGCTCAGGGCGTCGATGCCGCGGGCAACAAGGACGAAGGCGCCGGCGACCAGGGCATCATGTTCGGCTACGCCTGCACCGAGACCCCGGTGCTGATGCCGGCCCCCATCGCCTATAGCCACAAGATCCTGGAACTCTTGGCGAAAGCCCGCCATGCCGGCAAGGAACCGAAGCTCGGCCCGGATGCCAAGAGCCAGGTCACGCTGCGTTATGCCAATGGCAAGCCGGTGGAAGTGACCCAGATCGTGCTCTCCACCCAGCATCTCGACGCGGCGATGACCTCGGCCGACGTCCGCAAGGTAGTGGAACCCTATATCCGCGAGGCCCTGCCGGCCGATTGGATCACCGCCAAGACCCTGTGGCACATCAACCCGACCGGCGCCTTTGTGGTCGGCGGTCCGGATGGCGACTCCGGCCTCACCGGCCGCAAGATCATCGTCGATACCTACGGCGGCGCGGCCCCGCACGGCGGCGGCGCCTTCTCGGGCAAGGATTCGACCAAGGTCGACCGCTCGGCCGCCTATGCCGCCCGCTATCTCGCCAAGAACGTGGTCGCCGCCGGCCTGGCCGACAAATGCACCATCCAGATCGCTTATGCGATCGGCGTGTCGGAGCCGTTGTCGGTCTATGTCGACACCCACGGCACCGGCAAAGTCGATGAAGCCAAGCTGGAAGCGATCCTGCCGGAACTGGTGTCGCTGAAGCCGCGCGCCATCCGCGAGCGCCTCGACCTTAACCGGCCGATCTTCGCCCGCACCTCGGCCTATGGCCATTTCGGCCGCGTCCCGGAAGCCGACGGCGGCTTCTCGTGGGAAAAGACCGATCTGGTGGCGGCCCTCAAGGGCGCGTTCTAGGCACGTTGCACGCGTATTGATTTGGAAGGCGGGCCGGAGTACCGGCTCGCCTTTCTTTTTGCCGGGACCGCATGTTCGAGCACGAGCAATTCCAGAAAAAGCTCTATGGCCGGCGCAAAGGGCCAAAACTGTCGGCGCACAAGGAAGATCTGCGCCGCACCCTGCTGCCGGCGCACGCCTTGACCCTCGTGCCGGGCGCCGATCCGCGCGGGCTGTTCACGCCGCCGGTGGAAGACGTCTGGCTGGAAATCGGCTTCGGCGCCGGTGAGCACATGCTGGCGCTGGCGCGGGCCAACCCGGCGGTCGGGCTGATCGGCGCCGAGCCCTATGAATCGGGCGTCGCCAAGCTTCTCACCCATATGGCTGACGATCCGCCCGTCAACCTCAAGATCCACGAAGGTGATGCGCGCGACATCGTGGCGGCACTGCCCGATGGGGTGCTCGGCAAAGTGTTCGTGCTGTTTCCCGATCCATGGCCGAAAACCCGCCATCACAAGCGCCGCTTCATCCAGAGCGAGATGCTGACGGCGTTTGCCCGCGTCTTGCGCCCCGGTGGCGAATTGCGCTTTGCCAGCGACGATGCCGGCTATGCCGCCTGGACCCTGGAGCGGGCGCTGGCCCATCCGGCGTTTGCCTGGACCGCCGAAAGCCCGGCCGATTTCACGGTGCGCCCAGCCCACTGGCCACCGACCCGCTATGAGGCCAAGGCGCTGCACGGCCCGCCGGTTTACTATTCTTTCGTCCGCCGCTGAGGGTTTACAATGCCCGCTTCGGACGGCGCCTCGCTCCCGCCACGATAACGGTTTAAAACCAGCACCATGACCAACCCCAACGACGACGAAAACGAAAGTCCCAAATGGGTTTGGCCGCATCCGGCCGACATGGGCACCGTGCTGATCGCCGGGGTGTTCCTGGCCGGCATGATCGGCACCATCCTGTGGCTGTTTTCCAGCTCCGACCCGATGCTTGACCTGTTCGGCCACCACAAGCCGGCGGCCGAGCAATCGCAGGAAGTCATGATCGACCTGCAAAAAAAGTAGCACACGATTTGCGGAAAAAGTGACGGGCCCCAACGTGGTCAGCTTGTAATTTCGCCGGTTCGCGGCTACATAGCGGCCATCCCAGACAACAGAGTGCTGTTGTGTGGCGGTCTAAGAAGGCCGCCGCGGGAAAAAGGTTTGGTCGTCTCGATCAAGGATTTGCCGCCATACTGTCTGCGCTGAACCATCTCGAACCGATCCTGGCGCCCGTCATCGAGGCGGCCGGGTTCCGTTTGGTGCGCCTGAGGATGATGGGCGGCAAGGTGAAGACGCTGCAGGTGATGGCCGAGCGCGACGACGGCAGCATGAATGTCGATGATTGTGCCGCCCTCAGTGCGGCGCTGTCGGATTTCTTCGATGCCGATCCCGAGGCGGTCCCGGGCGAATTCAATCTCGAAATTTCCTCGCCGGGCATCGACCGGCCGCTGACGCGGCTGACCGATTTCGCCCGCTGGGCCGGCCACGAAGCCAAGATCGAAACCGTCGCGATGATCGAGGGGCGCAAGCGCTTCCGCGGCATCCTGAAGGGCCTCGACGGCTCCGATATCGTCATCGCCGCCGGCAAGGACACGCTGACGCTGCCCTTCGGCGTCATCGCCGACGCCAAGCTCGTTCTCACCGACAAACTGATTGAAGAAGATCTGAAGGCGCGCGAAGCCGCGCATAAGGAGTAACGCTCATGGCAGCGATTGCCGCAAACCGTACCGAACTCTTGCAGATCGCCGATGCGGTCGCGCGCGACAAGTCGATCGACAAGGCGGTCGTCCTCGGCGCCATGGAAGAGGCGATGCAGCGTGCCGCCAAGGCCCGCTACGGTGCCGAGAACGAGATCAAAGTGGAAATCGATCCCAAGACCGGCGAGACCCATGTGTCGCGCTATCTGCACGTCGTCGAACTGGTCGAGAACGACAAGATCGAGATCAGCCTCAGCGACGCCCAGACGCGCAATCCGTCGGCGATGATCGGCGACATCATTGCCGAGACGCTGCCGCCGGTGGAATTCACCCGCATCGCCGCCCAGGCCGCCAAGCAGGTGATCGTGCAGAACGTGCGCGAAGCCGAGCGCGCCCGCCAGTACGAGGAATACAAGGATCGCATCGGCGAAATCATCCACGGCATCGTCAAGCGGTCCGAATTCGGTTCGGTGGTGGTCGACCTCGGCCGCGCCGAAGGCGTCGTACGCCGCGATGAGATGATCCCGCGCGAAAACTTCCGCGCCGGCGACCGCATCCGGGCCTACATTTACGACGTCCGCAAGGAAACCCGCGGTCCGCAGATTTTCCTGTCGCGGTCGCATCCCCAGTTCATGGTCCGCCTGTTCGCCCAGGAAGTGCCGGAAATCTACGACGGCATCATCGAAATTCGCGCCGTCGCCCGCGATCCGGGCTCCCGAGCCAAGATCGCCGTGATCTCGAAGGATTCCTCGATCGATCCGGTCGGCGCCTGCGTCGGCATGCGCGGCGTGCGCGTCCAGGCGGTGGTGCAGGAACTGCAGGGCGAGCGCATCGACATCATTCCGTGGAACAACGAAGCGGCGACCTTCATCGTCAACGCCCTGGCGCCGGCGGAAGTGTCCAAGGTCGTGCTCGACGAAGAGGCCCATCGCGTCGAAGTGGTGGTGCCCGACGAGCAGCTGTCGCTCGCCATCGGCCGCCGCGGCCAGAACGTGCGCCTCGCCTCCCAGCTCACCAGCTGGCAGATCGACATCCTGACGGAGGCCGAGGAATCGGAACGCCGCCAGAAGGAATTCACCGAGCGCACCGCCCGCTTCACCGACGCCCTCGACGTCGACGAAACCATGGCCCAGCTGCTCGCCTCGGAAGGCTTCGCCGAAATCGAAGACATCGCCTACGTCGACCTGCATGAGCTGGCGGCGGTGGAAGGCTTCGACGACGAGACCGCCCAGGAGTTGCAGCAGCGCGCCGTGGAGTTCATCGACGCCCGCAACAAGGCGCTGGACGACAAGCGTCGCGAACTCGGGGTGGAAGATGCCGTCCTGGAAGTGGACGGGGTCACTGCCGCGATGGCCGCCAATCTCGGCGAGCACGAAATCAAGACCCTCGAAGACCTCGCCGGCTGCGCCACCGACGACCTTTTGGGGTATTATGAGACCACCAAGGACAAGGAACGCGTCCGCATCGCTGGCGCCCTGGAAGGGTTCGATCTCACTCCTGACGACGCCAACGCCATCATCATGAAGGCCCGCGTCAAGGCTGGCTGGATCGAAGCACCAGTCGAGGAAGAGGCGGTGGAAGCCGACGAGGAAGTTGCCGAAGAGGGTGCGGAAACGCCCGAATCCGAAGCCTAACCGCTTATAAGAGTTGTATGTTTTGCCGATAGGCAAGGCCTGAAGGACCGGCTATAAGACGCCGTTTTCGGGTTTGATCGATAAGGAGTGACACGCGCTGGTACGGGTTTTGGCGATAGCGACGGGGAGGGCGCCTCATGCTGGCGGCCACCACGGACAATGAGGGCGCAGGCCGTGAGCGGCGCTGCATCGCCACCGGCGCGGTTCTGCCGGCGGCGAAACGCATCCGCTTTGTCGTAAGCCCGGACGGCGAAGCCGTTCCCGATATCGACGGCAAGCTGCCTGGCCGCGGCCTGTGGCTGACCGCCAACCGGACCTGTTTCGCCAAAGCGCTGGTCAAGGGCGATTTCGCCAAGGCCGCCCGGGCCAAGGTGACGGTCCGCCCCGATATCGCCGACCATGTCGTGCACCTGCTGGTCGAGCGGCTGAAGGCCGATCTCGGCATGGCGCGGCGGGCCGGTTTCGCCGATACCGGTTTTGATGCGGTGTTGCGCGCGCTCGACAAGAAAATTCCGCCGGTGGTGCTGTTTCATGCCGCCGATGCCTCCGACGACGGACGGCGCAAGATCCGCTCGGCGATGAAAAGCCGGGAGCTTGAGGCCCGTTCGGTCGACCTCCTCACCCGGGAGGAGCTGAGTTTGGCGTTGGGCCGGGAGAATGTGGTACATGCCGCCATCCGGCCGGGGGCCTTGGCGGATCGCTTGATTTTGAATTCCTCGCGCCTGGCGGGCCTTGGCAAACCGTCGGACGCAGCTGACCAGAAGGTCCAGGACGAAAGCACGTTATGAGCGACACGAACGATACCAAGAAGCCGGCCGCCGCGCACAAGACGCTGTCGCTGAAGAAGACCGAGACCTCCACCGTGAAGCAGAGCTTCAGCCATGGCCGCACCAAGGCGGTGGTGGTTGAGAAGAAGCGCACGCGCGTCGAGACCGGCAAGCCGGTCGCGCCCGTCAAGGAAACGCCCAAGGCCGCCGCGCCGGCGCCGGCTGCGCCGTCGAAGCCAATTGCTCCCGGACCGAGTCGCCCCGGTGTCGTGCTGCGCCAGCTGACCGAAGAGGAAAAGGCCCGCCGCGGTGCCGCCCTCGCCGATGCCCGCATCGCCGAAGAGGAAGCGCGCAGGGCCGCCGAAGAAGACGCCAAGCGCCGCGCCGAGGAAGAAGCCCGCCTCAAGATCGAACGCGAAGCCGCCGCCAAGCGCAAAGCGGAAGAGGACGCCCGCAAGGCCGCCGAGGAAACCGCCAAGAAGCGCGCCGAAGAGGAATTGCAGCGTCGGCTCGAGCGCGAGCGCAAGGATGCGCAAGGCTCTCAGCCCGCCGCCCGTACGACACCGGCGCCGCGCCCCGCCGCTGGCGCCAAGCCGGCCGCGAGCGTCGCTCCGGCAGCGACGGACGCCGGTCCCAAGCCGGCCGAACCGCCGCGCCGCAAGCTGGTGGTCAAGGAGGAAGAGGAAGACAGCGCTCCCAAGAAGGCGGGCGTCAAGCTGCCGGTGAAGGCACCGGCGGCCAAGAAATCCACCGATGCCGATCGCCGTCGCGGCAAGCTGACCGTCACCAAGGCGCTGTCGGGCGACGACGAGCGCATGCGTTCGGTCGCTTCCTACCGCCGCCATCTGCAGCGCATGAACAAGGGCCAGATTCAGCAGGCCGCCGGTCCGGTCGGTCCGCGCGAAGTCACCATTCCGGAAACCATCACGGTGGCCGAACTCGCCAACCGCATGGCCCGCCGCGCGGTGGATGTCATCAAGGTCCTGATGAAGAACGGCATGATGCAGACGGTCAACGACGTCATCGACGCCGACACCGCCGAACTGGTCGCCACCGAATACGGCCACACCGTGCGCCGCGTCGCCGAATCCGACGTGTTGGAAGGCCTCAAGGGCGGCGAGGATGCCAGTGACGAACTGGTGTCCCGTCCCCCGGTCGTCACCGTCATGGGTCACGTCGACCACGGCAAGACCAGCCTGCTCGATGCCTTGCGCTCGACCGACGTGGTGTCGGGCGAAGCCGGCGGCATCACCCAGCACATCGGCGCCTATCAGGTGCGGCTGGAGGACGGCCAGCGGGTGACCTTCCTGGACACCCCGGGCCACGCCGCCTTCTCGGCCATGCGCGCCCGCGGCGCCAATATCACCGACATCGTGGTGCTGGTGGTGGCGGCGGACGACGGGGTGATGCCGCAGACGGTCGAGGCGATCAATCACGCCCGCGCCGCGGACGCCCCGATCATCGTGGCGATCAACAAGATCGACAAGCCGGGCGCCGACCCGACGCGGGTGATCAACGAACTGCTGCAGCACGAGATCGTGGTCGAATCCCTGGGCGGCGACACCCAGGCGATCGAGGTCTCGGCCACCCAAAAGCTGGGCCTGGACGACCTGATCGAGGGCATCCTGCTGCAGGCCGAGGTGATGGACCTGAAGGCCAACCCCGACCGCTCCGCCGAAGGCGTGGTGATCGAGGCCAAGCTGGACCGCGGCCGCGGCGCCGTCTCCACCGTGTTGGTCAAGCGCGGCACGCTGAAGCGTTCGGACATCGTCGTCGCCGGCTCGCACTGGGGCCGCGTGCGCGCCCTGATCAACGAGCGCGACGAGCAGGTGCCGCAGGCCGGGCCGTCCGAACCGGTCGAGATCCTCGGCCTGGACGGCCCCGCCTCGCCCGGTGAACCGTTCGCCGTGGTCGAGAACGAGGCCCGCGCCCGCGAGCTGACCGAATACCGCATCCGCCAGAAGCGCGAGAAGACCATCGCCCCGGCCGGCGTCGCCGGGGCCTCCCTGGCCGACATGATGGCCAAGCTGCAGGACAAGCGGGTCAGCGAGCTGCCGCTGGTGATCAAGGCGGACGTGCAGGGCTCGGCCGAAGCGATCGTCACCTCGCTGGAGCAGTTGTCGACCGACGAGGTCCGCGCGCGGATCATCCTGTCGGGCGCCGGCGCGATCAACGAGAGCGACGTGATGCTGGCCAAGAGCTCGGGCTCGCCGATCCTCGGCTTCAACGTCCGCGCCTCGCGCCAGGCCCGCGACCTGGCCGAGCGCGAAGGCGTCGAGATCCGCTACTACGCGATCATCTACGACCTGATCGACGACATCAAAGGCGTGCTCTCGGGCATGCTGGCGCCGATCCAGCGCGAAACCTTCCTCGGCAACGCC
>NZ_JBWZET010000086.1:0-8781 GCF_056722145.1 Rhizomicrobium sp.
AGCCGATCGAATAGAGGTGCACGAGCGCGGACACGCCCGTCACCACCACCAGCATGACGGCGGTGAGCGTGTCGACCCGGATCGTCCAGTCGACGCTGAGGTCGCCGGAGCTGATCCAGTTCCACAACGGCACGATCTGGGCATGGCCGAGGATCGCGACGTCGTAGAAGGCGTAAATCGACAGCCCAAGGCTGACGAACAGGCCGAGCGTCGTCAGAAGCTCCGAGGGGCGCGCGCCCAGCCACTTCTGGAAGATGCCGGCGATCGCCGACGTGATGATCGGGAGGAAGACGAGGATGGCGTACAGCATCTCAGCCCTTCATCAGGTTGACGTCGTCCACCGCGATGGTGCGGCGGTTGCGGAAATAGACCACAAGGATGGCAAGACCGATCGCGGCCTCGGCGGCGGCAACGGTCAAGACGAATAATGCGAACACCTGCCCCACCAGATCGCCCAGGTAGGCCGAGAACGCCACGAAGTTGATGTTGACCGAGAGCAGGATCAGCTCGATCGACATCAGGATGATGATGATGTTCTTGCGGTTCAAGAAGATGCCGAACACGCCGATGGTGAACAGCGCCGCGGCGACGGTGAGATAGTGGCCCAATCCGATTTCCATCACTCAACCCCCTCGCCCGGTTGCATCTCGACCACGGCCATGGCGTCGGCCGGATCGCGCGAAATCTGCGTCCACGCCTTCTGCCGGCGCACCCCGGCGCGGTGGCGCAGGGTCAAGACGATGGCGCCGATCATGGCGACGAGCAGGATCAGCCCCGCCGCCTGGAAGTAATAGACATAGTCCGTATAGAGAATGCGCCCCAGCGCGGCGGTGTTGGTCAGACCGGCCGGCGTCGCCGCGGCCTTCACGGCCCGGGTCGCAAAGTGCCAGTGCTGCGCCACCACCAGACCGGCCTCAATGAACAGCACGCCGCCGACCGCGAGCCCGGGCAGCAGATAGGACTGCACGCCCTTCTTCAACTGGGCGAAATCGACGTCGAGCATCATCACCACGAACAGGAACAGCACCGCCACCGCGCCGACGTAGACGATGACAAGGATCATGGCGAGGAATTCCGCCCCCAGCAGCACGAACAATCCGGCGGCATTGAAGAAGGCGAGGATCAGGAACAACACCGAATACACGGGGTTCTTCGACGTCACCACGACAAGACCGCTGAGGATCAGGATGGTGGCGAAAAGATAGAAGGCAATGGCCTGGAGGATCATGGGGTGCCACCCGTATTTTCCGTGCCGAAAACGAAAGAAGATCGCACGCGGTGACGCGAAGACGCGGAGCGGACTTGCCTGAATGCGCCATCATGCATCACCGCAGGCGCTCGCGGCCTAACGACGACTTCGGCACCCAACCTTCGCGTCTCCGCGTCTCCGCGTGAAAATGCGGTGTCGAAGGAAACTCTCAGCCGGGCATGACAACCTGTGTTTTTCATCTGTACGGCGCGTCCAGTTCGATGCTTTTGGCGATGGCGGGTTCCCAGCGGTCGCCGTTGGCGAGCAGCCGCGCCTTGTCGTAGAACAGTTCCTCGCGGGTTTCGGTCGCGAATTCCAGGTTCGGCCCTTCGACGATGGCGTCCACCGGGCACGCTTCCTGGCAGAAGCCGCAATAGATGCATTTGGTCATGTCGATGTCGTAGCGCGTGGTGCGGCGGGAACCGTCGTCGCGCGGTTCGGCCTCGATCACGATGCATTGCGCCGGACAGATCGCCTCGCACAACTTGCAGGCGATGCAGCGTTCCTCGCCGTTGGGATAGCGGCGCAGCGCGTGCTCGCCGCGGAAACGGGGCGATTGCGGCGCCTTCTCGAACGGATAGTTCAGCGTCGCCTTGGGCGCGAAGAAATAGCGCATCGATAAGAGAAACGCCTGCACGAATTCCCAGAGGAATATCTGGCGCGCCTTTTTGTCGAGGTATGCCATCTAGCCTCCAAACAGGTGAGCGAGGAACGGGTCCCAGACGGGACGGACGAACACGACCCAGGCGCCGGCAACCACGACCCAGGCGATCGACACCGGCAGCAGCACCTTCCAGCCCAGCCGCATCAACTGGTCGTAGCGGTAGCGCGGCACAAACGCCTTCACCATCGAGACCATGAAGAACAGCACGATGATCTTGAGCAGCAGCCAGAAAATGCCGGGCACGACCGTCAGCGGCCAGATCGCCAGCGGCGGCAGCCATCCGCCCAGGAACATGATGCTCATCAGGGCGCACAAGAGCACGATGTTCATATACTCGCCGAGGAAGTAGAGCAGGAACGGCGTCGACGAGTATTCCACCATGAAGCCGGCGACGAGTTCCGATTCCGCCTCGAGCAGGTCGAACGGCGGGCGCTGCGTCTCGGCCAGCGACGAGATGAACATCACGATCAGCATTGGGAACAGCGGCGAGAACACGTACCAGCCGCGCATGTCGGGCCCCTGCGCCCGCACGATGTCCGACAGGTTCAATGTGCCCGCGAAAATCAGCACCGTGACGATGACGAAGCCGATCGAAACCTCATACGAAACCATCTGCGCGGCGCTGCGCAGCGCGGCAAGGAAGCCGTATTTCGAATTGGAAGCCCAGCCGCCCATGATGACGCCGTAGACGCCGAGCGAGGAAATCGCGAACAGGTAGAGCACGCCGACGTTGATGTCGGCCACCACCCAGCCGTTGTCGAGCGGCACCACCGCCCAGGCGGCAAAGGCGAGCGTTGCGCTGATGATCGGCGCCAGCAGGAAGATCACCTTGTTCGCGGCGGCCGGGATGATCGGCTCCTTGAACATGAACTTCATCGCGTCGGCGAAGGTCTGCAGCAGCCCGAAGACGCCGACCACGTTGGGGCCGCGCCGCATCTGCACCGCCGCCCAGATCTTGCGGTCGGCCAGAATCCAGAACGCGACCGACACCATCACCGCGGCGGCATAAATCGTGATCAGGATCACCTGCGACACCGTCCAGGCGAGCGGATACGACCAGGCGAAGGTGTGTTGGAACCAGTTGGTGAGCGCCATCAGTCCCTCGCCTTCCTGTTGCCGCGCCCCGACAGCGTCACGTCGCGCGCGCAGGGCGGCAGCGGACGGGCATCGCGCTGGAAGCCGCCCCAGCGGAAATTCGATTTGCGGATCTCCACCCGACCCCGCCAGGGGGCCGGCGAACGGCCACGGGTTGTGCGCATCGATCGTGTCATTCGGCTGCCATCTTGTTATCGGCGCCATGCAGCAGGATGCGGCTGCAATCGGCCATCACTCTGCTCGCACGCGCAATCGGGTTGGTCAGGTAGTAGTCGGCAATCGCTTGCCCCAGCGGCGCGCCGGTATCAAGCACGCCGTCGGCACCGACGCTGTTCCACAACGTAGCATCGCCCTGCCACGCCGGCACTTCGCCGATGCGGGCATATTGCGGCAGCTCGCTCGCCAGCGCGCGACGCAGGTCGGCCAGCGTGTCGTAAGGCAGCCTCTGCCCCAGCACATCCGATAAGGCGCGCAGGATCGCCCAATCTTCGCGCGCCTCGCCCGGCGCGAACACGGCGCGCTGCGTTTCCTGCACCCGGCCTTCGAAGTTGGCGTAGAGCCCGTCCTTTTCGGTGTAGGCGGCGCCGGGCAGGATCACGTCGGCATAATTGGCGCCGACATCGCCGTGGCTGCCCTGATAGACCACGAACGGCCGGCCCATGTTTTCGAGCGGCAGTTCGTCGGCACCGAGCAGGTATATAAAGTCGATCTCGCCCTTCTGCGCCCCGTCGATGATGCCGGAAACGTCGCGGCCGCCTTCGCCAGGAATAAAGCCAAGGTCGAGCGCCGCGACGCGGCTGGCCGCCGTGTGCAGCACGTTGAAGCCGTTCCAGCCGCCCTCGGCCGCGGTGCCTGCCGGGCCGATCATTCCGGTGTCGCGGGCGATACGGGCGGCGCGTTCAAGCAGAACCGAACCATCGCGACGGGCGAGCGCTCCGTTGCCGATGATCAGCATCGGCCGCTTGGCGTTGCGCAGCACTTCGGCAAACGGATGCGATCCGTCGGCGAGCGCGTTCAGCACCTCCACCTCGGCGCCGAGCTGCGTGACGGGATAGGTCAAATCCACCGCCGCGCCGACATTGGCGATGGCCAGCGGCCCGTTCAACCAGCGCTTGCGGATGCGGGCGTTAAGGATTGGCGCTTCCCAACGCGGATTGCAGCCGATCAGGAGCAGCGCATCGGCGGCATCGACGCCGGCAATGGTGGTGTTGAAGAGATAGGCCGGCCGCGCCCCGCCGATCTTGGCGCCATCCTGGCGGCAATCGAGATGGGCGACGCCGAGCGCGACCATCAGATCCCGCAGCGCCTTGATTTCCTCGGCCGCCGCCAGATCGCCGACGATCGCCGCCATCCGCTCCGGCGTGGTCGCCTTGACCCGCGCCGCAATCGCCGCGAAAGCATCGCTCCACGACGCCGGCACCAGCTTGCCGTTCCTGCGCAGATACGGCCGGTCGAGCCGCTGCCGCCCGAGGCCATCCCAGATGTGGCGGCCCTTGTCGTGCAGCCACTCTTCGTTGATGTCCTCGTTGAGCCGCGGCAGAATGCGCAGCACGGCGCGGCCGCGAGTGTCGACGCGCGTGTTGCAACCCTGCGCATCCATGATGTCGATGCTCTCGGTGTGCTTCAGCTCCCACGGCCGCGCATTATAGGCATAGGGCTTGGAGGTCAGCGCGCCGACCGGGCAGAGGTCGACCACATTGCCGGAAATCTCCGACGCAAACGCCTTTTCGAGATAGGTGGTGATTTCCACATCCTCGCCGCGCCCGGTGAGGCCGAGATCGGGCACGCCGGCGACTTCGGTGGCGAAGCGCACACAGCGGGTGCATTGGATGCAGCGGTTCATCTGGGTCTTGATCAAGGGCCCCATGTATTTGTCTTCGACCGCACGCTTGTTCTCGTGGAAGCGGTGGAAGGCGGCGCGGCCGTAGCCCATCGCCTGATCCTGCAGGTCGCACTCGCCGCCCTGGTCGCAGATCGGACAATCGAGCGGATGGTTGATGAGCAGGAACTCCATCACGCCTTCGCGGCCCTTCTTCACCGCCGCGCTATTGGTGTTGATCTTCGCCGGCGTGCCGTCCTTGTTGGGGAAGATGTCCTTCACCTGCAGCGAGCACGACGGCTGCAGCTTCGGCGCCCCCACCCACTCCACCAGGCACATGCGGCAGTTGCCCGCCACCGAAAGGCGCTCGTGATAACAGAAGCGCGGAATCTCGGCGCCGGCCTGTTCGCAGGCCTGCAGCAGCGTGAGGGCGTCCTCCGCTTCGATTTCCTTGCCGTCGATGATGAGCTTGCGGGCCATGTGTCAGTTCGTTCCGATGGAGGGACCGATGATATCGCGCCAGCGCAGGTAACCCTGGCCGGAAAGATGCAGATCGTCGGGCGTCACGGTGGGATCGAGCCGGCCGTCCACGACGAAATGAGAATAGACATCGACATAAGTGACGCCACGCCGCTCGGCCGCCGCTTTCAACAGCGCATTCACGCCGCGGACCTTGTCGTCATAGAGGCGCTGGCGCGGCAGAAGGCTTTCCACCACGATCTTGACGTTCGGCACGCCGCCTTGCAGCGTCGCGACGCAGGCATCGATGTTGGCGACGATGGCCTCCGGCGAAAGCTTGCCGAATTCGACGTCATTGGTGCCGATCTGCAAAATCACCTTCGCCGGCTTGGCCGCAACCACCTGCCCGATCCGCGCCTTGAGCCCGACACTGGTGTCGCCGGCAATACCGAAATTGCGGCTGCGGACTTCCGGGAACAGCTCGTTCCAGCGCATCCAATCGGTCAGGCTGTCGCCGACGAACGCCACCCCGCCATTGAGCGGCGGCATGACGCCGAACTGGGTCACGCGCAGGACATAGGTCGAGGCGTCCCACGGATGCGGGAACCACGCCGCATCGGGCATTGCCACGCCGACCGAGGCGGTGGTCGGACGCACGGTCGCGAACGGATCGGCCATCGCCGCGGCGGCAGGCGGGTCGTCGTGATGGAAGAACGCGCCGACCGACGTGCAGCCGCAGCCCGCCAGGGCGAACCCGGCGATCACGGCAGCATTGGCGAGCGGCGCATTCATGCTAGTTCCGTTGCTGGCAGAGGAGCGAGCGCATCCGCGGCGAATAGTGCGCGGCATAGCCCTGCTTGGCGTAATAGTCCGAACAAAGATAGGCCCGATGGCCGCCGATCTGCGTTTTGGCGACGGCCTCCCATTCGCCATCCGGCACCAGCCGCAGGCATTCGTCGAGGGTGTAGATCAGGCGCGCGACGTACCATTCATAGCGCTCGAATTCCTGCTTCGAGCCGCCCATGGTCCCGGCCGCCATGTCGAGTTCGACCGGATCGGACAGGCGCGGATGCGCCAGCGCGACATCGCATTGGGAAAGGTACATCTCCTTCGCCTTGGCGTTGCGCCACTTGAACATGTTGGCGATCGCGATGCCCGCGGTTGCCACGGCCAGCACCATCAATCCGAGCGGCGGTCTGACGACGGTCATGTCATGCCTCCTTTCGCTCATGGCAAAATTCACTCCGCAGCGCTGCGCAAACCGTATTCGCGGATGCGCCGTTCCAACTCGGGGCGGAAGTGCCGGATCAGGCCCTGGATCGGCCACGCCGCAGCATCACCCAGCGCACAGATCGTGTGGCCTTCCACCTGCTTGGTCACTTCCTGCAACAAATCGATTTCATCGACGGTGGCGCGGCCCTGAACGAGGCGGCTCATCACCCGCATCATCCACCCCGTTCCTTCGCGGCACGGCGTGCACTGGCCGCAGCTTTCGTGCTTGTAGAACTGCGACAGCCGCTGGATCGCCTTCACCACGTCGGTGGATTTGTCCATCACGATCACCGCGGCGGTGCCGAGACCGGTCTGCACCGCTTTCAGGCTGTCGAAATCCATCAGCACCGTGTCGCAGATCGACTTCGGCAGCAGCGGCACCGAGGCGCCGCCGGGAATGATCGCCAGCAGATTGTCCCAGCCGCCGCGCACGCCGCCGGCATGCTTCTCGATCAGCTCCTTCAGTGGAATGCCCATCGCCTCTTCGACGTTGCAGGGCTTGTTCACATGGCCCGAGATGCAGAACACCTTGGTGCCGGTGTTGTTGGGACGGCCGATGCCGGCAAACCACTCGGCGCCGCGGCGCAAAATGGTCGGCGCCACTGCGATGCTTTCGACGTTGTTGACCGTCGTCGGACAGCCATAGAGCCCCATGTTCGCCGGGAACGGCGGCTTCATGCGCGGCTGGCCCTTCTTGCCTTCGAGGCTTTCGAGCAGCGCGGTTTCCTCGCCGCAGATGTAAGCGCCGGCGCCGTGATGCACATACAGATCGAACGGCCAGCCGTGGATGTTGTCCTTGCCGATCAGCTTGGCGGCATAGGCTTCATCGACGGCACGCTGCAGCGCCTCGCGCTCGCGGATGAATTCGCCGCGGACATAGATGTAGGCGACATTGGCGCGCATCGCGAACGAAGCGACGAGGCAGCCTTCCACCAGCGTGTGCGGATCATTGCGCAGGATGTCGCGATCCTTGCAGGTGCCGGGCTCGGATTCGTCGGCGTTGACGACGAGATAGTGCGGCCGGTCCTTCACCTCTTTCGGCATGAACGACCATTTGAGCCCGGTCGGAAAACCGGCGCCGCCGCGGCCGCGCAGGCCCGACTTCTTCATGATGTCGACGATGGCCTCAGGACCCAGCGCCAGGATGTTCTTGGTACCGTCCCAATTGCCACGCCGCTTGGCGCTTTCGAGGTCGGCACCCTCGAAGCCGTAGAGATTGGTGAAAATGCGATCGCGATCACTGAGCATTTTTGGGGCTCGCAAGAAGGTTCACGCGGAGACGCGGAGACGCGGAGTTCATGATCACCACGGACATCGCAGCGCTGGTGAGGCTTACAAACCTCCTCCGCGTCTCCGCGCCTCCGCGTGAAAAATTCTTCTTCATGTCGCCGCTCCCGGCGGTTTTTGAATCGGGGCTTCGCGCTGTTCGACGCCGGGCGTCAGCTTCTTGGCCTCGTCGTCGGTCAGGCTCGGGCCGGCGTGGCGCAGCGTCGGATCGTAGAGGGCGCGATCGGTCAGCGTGGTGGCACCGCCTGCCGGTTCGGAGGAATGGCGGCCGATCTGCGAGCCCGGCTTCGGCGTTTCACCGCGGCGGATCGCTTGCAGGATCGCTTCGGTGGTTTCGCCGGTGAGGTCCTCATAGGGATCGGAATTGACCAGCACCATCGGCGCGTTCACGCAGGCGCCGAGGCATTCCACCTCTTCCCACGAGAATTCGCCATCCGCCGAAACCGTGTGCGGCTTGTCGGCGATGTGCTTCTTGCACGCCTTGACGACATCGTCGGAACCGCGCAGCCAGCACGGCGTCGTGGTGCAGACCTGGACGTGATGGCGGCCCTTCGGCTTCAGATGGAACATGGTGTAGAAGGTCGCCACTTCCAGCACGCGAATGGACGGCATGTCGAGAAGGCGCGCAACCTCTTCGATCATCGCCCTCGTCACCCAGCCTTCCTGCTCCTGGCCGATCCACAGCGCGCTGATCACCGCCGAGCGCTGCCGCCCGGGCGGAAATTTGGCGATCCAGACATTGACCTTCGCCATGTTCTCTTCGCTGAACGCGAAGCTGGCAGGCTGATCTTCATGCAAACGGCGAACGCTCACCGGTCCACCTCCCCAAACACGACGTCGATGGAACCGATCACGCTCGATACGTCGGCCAGCATGTGGCCTTTGGTGAAATATTCGAGCGCCTGCAGCGACGCATAGCTCGGCGCGCGGATCTTG
>NZ_JBWZET010000087.1:0-8527 GCF_056722145.1 Rhizomicrobium sp.
CAATTGTCGCACCATCTTGAAACTGTCAGTACTGCACCCAATCTCCATACCGAGTTGTTTTTGGAGAGTGGCCCGACCAAGAGGCGCGCGAAGAAATCGCGGCCTGCAAAACCTTTTTCCTACGCGGTTTGCAACGTCATACCGGCGAAGGGATGCGCCCGTGCGTTCCGAGGGTCGTCGGACAGGCTGAGGTGCCGTCGAGCGGCGATGCCGTGACGCGGCCGGTTCGCCCCATGTCCGTCCCCAGGTAGCCAAGGGAGAAGCTTGCGGTGCCGTCGTTCGCGCTCACCAAACCGGGCGTGCCGTGCGCCAAAGCCTTTGCAGGAGGCGGGACATCCCGCCTTTTGGCGTATTTAATGGGTCCCGGCGCGTCAGCCCGTTGCCGGTCGGATAACTTGGATGAGACATGGAAAAAATGGATCGCTCAGGCGGCAGACTTTCTTCCGGCTTTCTGTCGAAAGAGCTTGAAACGTGGATCGACATCGATGCGTCCGCCGAACGGATCTGGCAGGTCTTGGCGAATGTCCGGGACTGGCAATCCTGGAACACGTTCATCCCGACGGTCGAGGGCGATCTCGTCGAAGGCAGGTCGATCCGCATAAAAGTGGTTCCGCCCGGTCTGGACCCGATGGTGTTCAAACCGAAAGTTTATGCGGTACGTCCGTTTCGGGAGATCCGGTGGGGTGGACGCTTCCTGTGGTTCATGTACTGGGGCGACCATACATTCCTGCTCGAACCGCATCCGGCTGGCGGCACCAGATTTCGCCAGATTGAACGGTTTCGCGGACCACTGACGCTGTTGCTCGGCAAGATGCTGAACCCTACCGAAAGGGGCTATCGTCAGATGAACGCCGAACTGAAACGACGGGTGGAGTCCGTACCGTTCGCCGGTCAATGACCAGCTACCGCATCGAGCCGGTGGCGCGGATGCGGGTCGACTGGCCGCCGAGCAGGCCGGTCAGCGCCGTCACCGCCGTGAGCACCGGGCTTTGCGGATAGGCGACCCACAGCGAGGTCTGGCGGCGCAGCGCCTCCACCACCCGCATGTCGGCCGGTACGAAACCAAGATAGGCCGGCGTCGCTTTGAGGAAGCTGCGGGCCGAGGTGATCAGGGCGTCGGCGCTGCGTTTGGCCTCCGCCGCATTGCTCGCCTCGTTGACGACCAGCGCCGGGGCGCGGCCGCCGGTGCGTTTCAGCACCAGCTTGATGAAGGCATAAGCGTCGGTCAGCGCCGCCGGATCGGGCGTCATCACCGTCACCACGTCGTCGGCCTGGGCGGCGAGCGTCAACACCGCTTCGCCGATGCCGGCGCCGAGATCGACGAGCACGCGGTCGTAGTACGGCGCATGGCGCAACAACTCAGCGAGGCGTTCCACCACCGCCTTGTCGGCGTCCGCAAGAAAGCCGGTACCGGCGGGGGCGGCGAGGAGATCGAATTTGGCGTGGCCGGCGGTTTCCACCGCCACCGTCGCCGCCTTCAACGGCGTGCGTCCGGCCAGATACCCCGGCAGGTCGCCGCTTTGGCCGAGGCCGAGATGGACGGCAGTGTTGGACAGGCCGAGATCGGCGTCGCACAGCATCACCCGCTCGCCGAGATCGGCGAAGGCCTGCGCCAGCGTCAGGGCGATGAAGGTTTTGCCGGTGCCGCCTTTGCCCGAGCCGATCGCGGTCAATCGGGGTCCTGTGAGGCTCATTGCGCACCTTCATGTTCGACCAGCAGGCGGGCGAGCGCCAGCGGCGTCAAATGTTCGAGTTCACCCGCCACGAACGGCGAGCGCGTGACAAATCCGACCGCGAGAGTGGGCGTCATCGCGGCGGCGGCCAGGGCGCCGTAGCGCCGGGTCATGTCGGCCTGGGTCAGGATCAGGCGGGAGGCGCCGAGCTTGGCCAGCGCCGCGGCCATTTCGCCGGCCTCTTCGCTGTCGGTCAGGCACGACAGCACACCGATGGTCTCCACCGCCTCGATGTCGGCCAGCGCCGAGAAGGCGGAGGCGGCCTTGGGCTGGCGCGGATCGAAGCCGGCGGTATCGACGATGGCGAGAGCATTGTCGCGCACCGCATTGCCGATGGTGGCGGCGAGCGCGAAGGCCGATTCCGCGGTGACGATCTGGGCGTCGAGATGGTCGGCGAAGTCTTTCAGCCGCGCCACCGCGCCGGCCCCGGTGACGTCATGGGCGACGAGGCGCACGGCGCGTCCGGCGAGGCGGGCATGGGCACCGAGCTTGGCGGCCACCGCAGTCTTGCCGGCGCCGTTCGGTCCGGCGAGGAGAAACGCGCGCGCGCCGGAAAAATCGATCGGGGCCGACAGCATCTTCTGGTCGATGGCGGCGGCCAGCGCCAGCGTCATGTCGGTGAGCCCGGTCTTGGCGGCGGCTTCGGCCAGCGCATGGCCTAGCGCCTCGGGCAGGCGGCCGCGGGCGAAGGCGGTGATCAGTTCGGTGCGGTCGAATTTCCTGCGCCCGGGCAGAGCCGAATTCTTCTCGCGCAGCCGGCGGATCATGGTCGCCTGGAACGCCGCGTCGATATCTTCGGGCCGCGTCGGTTGGCGCGGTGCCGGCTCGTCGGCAACGGCCGCAGGCTCGGGGTCTTCCAAGGCGGCCCGCACCATGACGCCGCCGCCTTTGGCCGACTGGCTGGCGACGATGACCGCTTCCGAGCCCATCTCGGTGCGGACCGCGGCGAGGGCCTCTTTCATGTCTTTGGCGAGGAAGGTGCGAAGTTGCATGACGCGCTACACCTGCCCCAAGGTTCTCAGCCGGATGGACGGATGGATTTCGTTCTGGCTCATCACCACCGTCTGGGCGCGGAACCGTTCGATGATCGAGCGCACGAACGGGCGGGCCTGCGGGCTCGTCAGCAGCACCGGCACTTCGCCCTTGGCGGTGCCTTCCTCGAAGCGGTCGCGCACCTGGGTGATGAACTGCTGCAACTGGCTCGGCGCCATCGCCAGCTGGCGGTCTTCGCCCTGGCCGATGATGGATTCGGCGAAGGCCTGTTCCCAGACCGGCGACATCGCGATCAGCGGCAGGTAGCCGTTGGGCGACATGTTGGCGTTGCAGATCTGGCGCGCCAGGCGGGCGCGGACGTGCTCGGTGATGTAGAGCGCGTTCTTGGTATGGCCGACGGCCTCGGCAATGCCTTCCAGGATCGCCGGCAGATCGCGGATCGAAACACGCTCGCCGAGCAGCGTCTGCAACACGCGCTGGACGCCGGTGACCGAGATCTGCGACGGGATGAGTTCTTCCACCAGCTTCTTGTGCTCGGGCGGCAGGTCGTCGAGCAGCTTCTTGGTCTCGGCGTAGCTGAGCAGCTCGGCCATGTGGCTCTTGAGCACTTCGGTAAGGTGGGTGGTGAGGACGGTGCCGGGATCGACCACGGTGTAGCCGCGGAACGAGGCTTCCTCGCGCAGGCTGGAGGTGACCCAGGTGGCAGGAAGGCCGAAGGCGGGCTCGGTGGTGTGAGTGCCGGGCAGATCGATGGGCAGCCCGCGCGGGTCCATGGCGAGGAAGTTGCCGGGATAAAGCTCGCCGCGCCCCGACTCCACTTCCTTGACGGCGATGCGGTACTCGTTGGCGCCGAGCTGCATGTTGTCGAGAATGCGCACCGACGGCATGACGAACCCCATGTCCTGGGCAAGCTGGCGGCGAAGCGCCTTGATCTGGTCGGTGATGCGGTGGCCCTTGACGTCGTTGATCAGCTGCAACAGGGCGTAGCCGAGTTCGACGCGCAGCATGTCGAGCGCCAGCGCCGACGAGATCGGCTCTTCCTTGCTGGTCTCGGCGACCTTGGTCTGCTCCACTTCCTTCAGCTCCTTGGCGGCTTCCGCGGCTTTGTGCTGGAAGGCCTTGTACGACAGGAAGCCGATGCCGCCGGACAGCATCGCGAAAATGATGTGCGGCATGCCGGGCAGCAGCGCGACGACGCCCATCACCGCCGCGGCCATGCCGAGCGCCTGGGGGTAGAACGACAGCTGCTTCATCAGCGCCTTGTCGGTCGAGCCGTCGATACCGGCCTTGGACACCATCAGGCCGGCGGCGGTCGACACGATCAGCGCCGGCATCTGGGCGACGAGGCCATCACCGACCGAGAGCAGCGTGAAGGTCTTGGTGGCGTCGCCGAAGCTCATGCCGTGCTGGGCCACCGCGACGATGATGCCGCCGACGATGTTGATGGCGACGATCAGCAGGCCGGCGATGGCATCGCCACGGACGAACTTGGAGGCACCGTCCATGGCGCCGAAGAAGTTGGATTCGGATTCGAGCTCCTTGCGGCGCTTGCGGGCTTCCTTGTCGTCGATCAGGCCGGCGCTGAGATCGGCGTCGATCGCCATCTGCTTGCCGGGCATGGCGTCCAAGGTGAAGCGGGCGGCGACTTCGGCGATACGGCCGGAACCCTTGGTGATGACGACGAAGTTCACAATCACGAGGATCGCGAACACGATCATGCCGATCACGAAGTTGCCTTGCATGACCAGCTTGCCGAACGCCTCGATGACATGGCCGGCGGCGGCGGTGCCGGTATTGCCGTGACTGAGAATGAGGCGGGTGGACGCGAGGTTCAGTGACAGGCGCAACATCGTGGTGATGAGCAGCACCGCCGGGAACGACGAGAATTCGAGCGGCCGCCGGATGAACACGGCGGTCATCAGGATCAGGATGGCGAAGCTGAGCGACAGTGCCAGACTGAAGTCGAGCAGCAGCGTCGGCAGCGGCAGGATCAGCACCACCAGGATCGCCATGATGCCGATCGCCAGCATCAAGTCGCTGCGCTTGATGAAGTCCAGGATGCCGGCGGGGGTAAGGACGATCGCCGGGATCGCGGACGGTGTGGCGGCGGTGGTGTCTGCCATCAGAAACTCAACTCGGTGACATTACAGGAAACAAACTGGCTCAGCCGGCCGCCCGCTGCTCGCCCGGACCCGGGATCGCCATGCCGGCCTGCGAATACTCGCGCAGCTTGTTGCGCAGCGTACGGATCGAGATGCCGAGGATGTTGGCGGCATGGGTGCGGTTGCCGAGGCAATGGTCGAGCGTGTCGAGAATGAGATCGCGTTCGACGTCGGCGACCGTGCGTCCGACCAGACCGCGCGTCACCGCGGCAGCGGATTCGACCGCATTGCGCACCGGGGCGGGAAGATCGGTAGCACCGGCCGCGAACGAGGCGCTGCCGACCTGCTTGCCGTCGGGAAGGCGGATCGCTTCCGGGGCGATTTCGTTGCCGCTCGCCAGAAGCACGGCGCGGTGCAGCGTGTTTTCGAGTTCGCGCACGTTGCCCGGCCAGGGATGCTGCACCAGGACGCGCTCGGTGGTCGGCGCGATCGGGCGGAAAGGCATGCCGTTGGCTTCGGCATATTTGCGGGCGAAATGACGGGCCAGCGCGAGAATGTCCTTGGGGCGCTCGCGCAGCGGCGGGATGCGCAGATTGACGACGTTGAGCCGGTAGAGCAGGTCTTCGCGGAAGATGCCCTTCTTGACCGCCTCAGCCAGGTCGCGGTTCGAGGTGGCGATGATGCGGATGTCGACCTTGACCGGGCGGGTGCCGCCGACGCGGTCGATCTCGCGTTCCTGGATGGCGCGCAACAGCTTGGCCTGAAGGCGGGCATCCATCTCGCTGATTTCGTCGAGCAGGAGCGTGCCGGTGTTGGCCTCCTCGAACTTGCCGACGCGGCGGGCGATGGCGCCGGTGAAGGCGCCCTTCTCGTGGCCGAACAATTCGGATTCGAGCAGGTTCTCCGGGATCGCGGCACAGTTGACCGAGATGAACGGCTTGTCGGCGCGCGACGACTTGCGGTGCACGTAACGGGCGAGGATTTCCTTGCCCGATCCGGACTCGCCGGTGAGCAGGATGGAGGCATCCGACGGCGCGATCTGGTCGGCAAGGGCAATGACACTGGTCATTGCTTCGTCCTCGTAGACCATCTGGTGCGATTCGTCGGCGACGGCCGCGAACACCGCTGCGATCAATTCCGGATCGGGCGGCAACGGCAGGTATTCCTTGGCGCCGGCGCGGATCGCTTCTACCGCCTTGCGGGCATCGGTGCCGACGCCGCAGGCCACCACCGGCGTGCAGATGTGCTCCGCCGCCAGGCCGCGAACCAGGGCCGAGATGTCGAGCACGACGTCGCACAAGACGAGGTCGGAGCCCGAGCCGGCGCGCAGGGCTGCGAACGCCATTTCGATGTCGATGGCATGGGTCACCTTGGCGCCGCGCGCCATGGCGATCTTGGTGGCAAGTCCGATCTGACCCGAGAGGGAGCCGACGATGAGAATACGCATTATGTAGGTCCTTTCGCTTCAGGTCAGCTTTGGCCGGCCTTGATGATTTCAGTCATGGTGACGCCGAGCCGGTCTTCGACCAGCACGACTTCGCCACGGGCCACCAAACGGTCATTAACGTAGATGTCGATCGCCTCGCCGACCTTGCGGTCGAGTTCGACGATGGTGCCTTTTGCCAGCTTGAGAAGCTGGCTGACTTCCATCGCCGACTTGCCGAGAACGGCCGAAACCGTCACCGGAACGTCGAACACCGCCTCGAGGTCCTGGGCGGTGTGCTTGATCTCGGCTTCCGCACCGCCATCGCCGTGCAGCAGAGCCGGCGAAGAGTTGTCCTGGGGCTCGTGGCTCAGGTCGGGCAGATCGACGTCATCGTTGCCGGCCATGGCTTATCCTTTCGTGGCGATTTGCGAGAAGCGGCGGACGATGACTTCGTCGATCGCTTCGGAGAGATGTTCCATGCTGCGTTCGGCGCCGCCGCCGCGCCATTCGATGCGGCAGTCGCCGGCCATCATGCCGGGCTCCGCGGTGGCGACGATGCGGCCCTCGTAACCGGACTCGTGGGCGATTTCCTCAAGCTTGTCCTTGAGGGAGCCAATCACCGCCGGCGACGCCCTCAGGACGATGCGCGGCTCGGTGATGGCCTGGTGTACGGCTTCGCGCAGCGCGTCCTCGATATCGGCCTCGGGCAGCGCCGCGAGCGCGTGGTGGGCGAGCTTCTTGGCGCAGACGAGCGCGAGTTCGGCGGCATCGCGGCGCAGGTCTTCGACTTGGTGCTGGGCGGAATCGACCGAGTTGCGCACGATGGCGCAGAGTTGCTGCACGGCGGCGGCGACAGCTTCCGCGGCGCGCACCTGGCCCATTTTCATGCCTTGCTCGCGGGCGCGGCTCAGCATGTGGTCGAGTTCTTCCTGGGTGAAAACCTTGCGCTGGCGGGCGCGCGCGGCATTCGAGATCAAGTCGCCTTCGGGGCGAAACTCGACGTCGAACTTGAATTTCTGCGGCTCGGGGCTCATCTCAATACACCAGCTCGTCTTCGCCCTGCTTGGAGGCGATCATGATCTCACCCTTGTTGGCGAGGTCCTTGGCGGTATTGACCATGCGCATCTGGGCTTCGTCGACATCCTTGAGCCGGACCGGGCCCATCGCTTCCATGTCTTCGCGCAGGATCTTGCCGGCGCGTTCGCTCATGTTGGAGAAGAACACGTCGCGCAGGGAGTCGGTGGCGCCCTTGATGGCCAGCGCCAGCTTGTCCTTTTCGACATGACGCAGCAGCGTCTGGATCGAGCCGGGATCGAGCTTGCCGAGATCCTCGAAGGTGAACATCAGGGCCTTGATGCGCTCGGCCGAGTCGCGGTTGCGCTCTTCCAGGGCGGTGACGAAGCGGTTTTCGGTCTGGCGGTCGAAGTTGTTGAAGATCTCGGCCATCATCTCATGGGCGTCGCGCTTGGCGGTTCGGGCGAGGTTCGACATGAACTCGACGCGCAGGGTGCGTTCGACCTTGTCGAGAATGTCCTTCTGCACGCTTTCCATGCGCAGCATGCGCTGCACCACTTCGAGCGCGAATTCCTCGGGCAGCGACGCCAGCACGCGGGCGGCATGCTCCGGCTTGATCTTCGACAGCACCACCGCGACGGTCTGTGGGTATTCGTTCTTGAGGTAGTTGGCGAGCACCGTCTCGTTGACGTTGCCGAGCTTGTCCCACATCGTGCGGCCGGCCGGACCGCGAATTTCTTCCATGATCTGGCTGACGCGCTCGGGCGCCATCATCCGGGTCAGGAGTCGTTCGGTCGATTCGTAGGAGCCCATCAGCGAGCCGGTACCGCTGAGCTGGCTGACGAAGTCGACCATCAGCTTTTCGACCAGCGAAGCCGAGACCGTGCCCAGATTGGACATGATCTGCGAGACTTCCTTGATCTCGTCGTCATCCATCATCTGCCAGAGTTTGGCGGAATGTTCTTCGCCCAGCGCCAGCATCAGAATGGCAGTCCGTTCCGCCCCGGTCAGCGAGCGGATATCGTCTTTGACGGCAGCTTTGACGGGACGGGACATTGGCTACACCGGCTGATGCAACCACGACCGGAGGATGGCGAGAGCCTCCTCGGGGTGGGAGTTGACGACTTCACCGACCTTCTTGACCGACGACTCGCGCACCTGGCCTTCGATGCGGTTGATGTCGATCATGGATTCGACCGCGTTGACCGGCGGCGCTTCGCGGGCTCCTTCGGCTGCGGCGGGCGCGGCAAGTTGGGCAG
>NZ_JBWZET010000088.1:0-2995 GCF_056722145.1 Rhizomicrobium sp.
AAGTTGCATCCCGTTCGCAAAGTCGCCCGCCTGCCGCTCGGCCTGCTGCAAGGCGTCGAGGCCGCCCGCGACACCCTGATGGAGAACACGCGGCGCTTTGCCGACGGCCTGCCGGCCAACAACGCCCTGTTGTGGGGGGCGCGCGGCATGGGCAAGTCGTCGCTGGTCAAGGCGATTCACGCCACCGTCAACGAAGGCCGCAGGAGCGCCAAGCGGCTGGTGCTGATCGAAATCCACCGCGAGGAGATTGCCACCTTGCCGCACCTTCTGCGCAAGCTGCGCGACGACAAGCGGCAATTCTTGCTGTTCTGCGACGATCTTTCCTTCGACAAGGACGACACCAGCTACAAGTCCCTGAAGGCGGCGCTGGAGGGCGGCATCGAGGGCCGGCCGGCGAACGTGCTGTTCTACGCCACCTCGAATCGGCGCCACCTGATGCCGCGCGAGATGATGGAGAACGAGCGCTCCACCGCGATCAATCCGCACGAAGCCATCGAGGAGAAGATTTCGCTCTCCGACCGCTTCGGGCTGTGGCTCGGCTTCCACAACTGCACCCAGGACGAATACCTCGCCATGGTCGACGGCTACGCCAGCCATTTCGCGCTGGCGATCAACGCGGAGGAATTGCACAAGAAAGCGCTTTCATGGGCCGCCGGCCGCGGCGCCCGCTCGGGACGCGTGGCGTGGCAATTCATTCAGGACCTGGCGGGCGAACTGGGCGTAAAGATCGCCTGAGCGCCCGAAAGCCGCCCATTTGTTCTGCGACAAACCGGGCTCACCACCGTGACTGCCTCGATGACCTCCCGCCTCCCTTCGCTCGCCACCGCCCGCTGGGCGACCTTCGCCATCTTCGTCGCCAACGGCTTCGGCTATGGTGCGTGGGCGACATCGATACCGTCGCTGAAGACGATGCTGTCGCTATCGGCGGCCGAACTGTCGTGGGCCTTGCTGGCGATGTCGATCGGCGGCGTGATCGCGATGCAGCCGGCCAGCCGCATCATCCAGAAGCTCGGCGGCACCGGACGAACCACGGCCCTGACCGGCTATTTCTATGCGGCCGTCGTCGCCCTGCCGCTGCTGGCGCCTAACCTCGTCACGCTGATCGTGGCCTGCGCCTTCGTCGGTGGTTCGATCTGCGTCATGGACGTGGCGATGAACGCCCACGCCACCCGCATCGAGGCGGATTGGGGCTCGGCGATCAATTCCTCGTTCCACGCCGGATTCAGCCTTGGCGGCCTGCTGGGCACCGGGTTCGGCGCGATGATGCTGGCGCTGCATGTCCCGACCCATTTCCTGATGCTGCCGGTGGCGGCGATCGTGCTGGCGACCATCGCCGTGGCCGGACGCCATCTTGGCGCCGGCGACAATGAAAAGCGCGAGCAAGGCGCGATCTTCCGCCTGCCCGAGAAAAGCATCGCGCTGCTCGCGGTGGTGCTGACGCTGTGCTTCATGTCCGAAGGCGCCATGGCCGACTGGAGCGGCATCTATCTCGGCAGTATCGGCGAAGCACCCGCGCGCGCCGCCGCCGGCTATGCCGCGTTCTCGGCGACGATGGTGATAGGACGGCTGTGCGGCGATCTCGTCGTGCGACGCCTCGGCCGGCCGCTGGTGATCGGAGCGGGCTGCGCCCTCGCCGCCTGCGGCCTGATCCTGGCGACGGTGCTGCCGCATTTCTATGCCGTTGTGGTCGGCTTCGCCTTCGTCGGGGCGGGGTTGTCGAATGTCGTGCCGTGCGTGTTTTCCACTGCCGCCGCGCGCGCCTCGTCGCCGGCCGCCGGCATTGCGGAAGTCTCCACCGCTGGCTTCGGCGGCTTCCTCACCGGGCCACCGCTGATCGGCGCCATCGCCGCGAAGTACGGCATGCGCTCGGGCATCGGCGTGATCGCCACCGCCGCAACGCTGGCGGCGCTGTTTTCGCTGCGTCTCAAAGCGAAGAAATAGCCTAGCGGTAGGCGTTCAAGCGAAATCACTCTGTCCTCCCCCGCGGTGACAAAGCCGCTAAGGATACAGTCCGTCATCGCGGGGGAGGAAAGACGAACAATGTGATTACTTGAAAGTCCGCCGCTCAGCGGTAGGCGACCTGCATCGATCCCAACACTTGGCGGGGATCGACCGGGGTTTCGCCGTGATTGCCGCGGCGCACCTCGAAGTGCAGTTGCGGCACGCGGACGTCGCCGGTGGTGCCGACGTAACCGATCACCTGGCCCTTCGTCACCCACTGGCCCTTGTCGACGACGAAATGGTCGGCATGGGCATAGGCGGTGATGTAGCCGCCGTCGTGCTTGATCAGCACCAGATTGCCATAGCCGCGCAACTCATTGCCGGCGTAGCTGACGGTGCCGTCGGCAGCCGCGCGGATCGGCTCGCGGTCGGGCGCGGCAATATTGATGCCGGTGTTCTTTTCGCCGCCGGGATAGGACCCGAACTCGGAGATGACGCGGCCGCGCACCGGCCACTGGAAATGCGTATTGCCGTTGGCGGCGTAATTGGGAGCGGGATGGGATTCGGCATCGTCGCGCGGATCGGCGGGACGGTCGTACCACTTGGCGGACTGGCGCGCCGGCTGTTGCTGCTGGCTGACGTAGCAATTGCAATCGCTATCGTAGCGCCTGCCGGAACGATCTTCCGCGTACTGAGATTCCTGGTAGCTCGGCGTCGGGCGCGGCTTCGGCCGGACGGTAGCAGCCTGACGATGCGGGCGGGCGTTCTGCGTGTCCCAGCCGAAATAAGGATCCGGCGACGTCGTACAACCCGATACCATCAGGGGCAGGATGATTGCCGCCGCGAGGACCAGGATTTTCCGTTCAGCGATGCCTCTCCGAACCGTCATTGGTTTCTCGCTTTTCCTGCGGCACGCCCGGAAGCATGGGAACGAACACCACAGGGATCAGCGCCTCTTTCTTCAAACCTGTCTCAGTTCGGATCATCTTTGTTAATAGTTGAGAAAAGCTTTCCAAATCGGGGCCGGCCGTCTGGCCGATGGGGGCCACCAAGA
>NZ_JBWZET010000089.1:0-14997 GCF_056722145.1 Rhizomicrobium sp.
GATCGGATCGACCGCACGCCACTTGGCCGAACTCGATGCCGAGCCCGGCACCTATTTCCAGAGCGCCGGCTGGCTGGCGGCGCGCGATCCCGGCGGCTAACTCACTATCGGACCGAACTCAAACGCCAGTTTCGAGCGGCTGGCGGCCCGTTACGGCGAGGAGGCGGCGCGCTATCTGATGGAGCAACTCGACGGCTTCACCCAGCATTACAAGCGCCTCGCCTATATCGCGTCGCCGGTGGCGGAAACGCCCACTTTCGAAGCCGAGGCCCGCGATATCGCGAACCAGCGCGGCCTGGCGTACCATCGCATCGAAGCCGACACCGGCTGGCTCGGACGGCTCGTCGGCGGGGTCTGGTCCGAAGACGAATTCCTGATCGTCCGGCCGGGGCAACGCATCGCCTTTACCGGCCGAGACGGTTTGATCGAGGCGGTATGACGACGATCACGCTGCAAGCTTCAGCACACCGGCTCGAAGTCGCGCCGGGAACGGCGCTGCGCGACCTGCTGTTCGGCAAAGGCGTCGAGTTTCCCTGCGGCGGCCATGGGCACTGCAAAGGCTGCCGCGTGCGGGTCACGCAAGGTGCGATGGAGCCCAGCACCGACGATCGCGCCGCCTTCTCCGCGCGCGAATTGCACGACGGCTGGCGCCTCGCCTGCCGGCACACGGCCGAAGCAGACGTGACACTGGACCTCGCGCAGTGGGACATGCGCATTCTCGGCGATGCCGAGGACTTTGCCTTCACGCCGCGCGACGGGCTCGCTATTGCCGTCGATCTCGGCACCACCACCATTGCGGCGCAACTCGTCGATCGCGCCACCGGCCGCGTGCTGGCGACGACGACCGCGCTCAATGCCCAGGCCCGGCATGGCGCCGACGTGCTGTCGCGGGCGGCCTATGCACTGGCGGGCGGAGGCGACAACCTTACCGCCGTGATCCGCACCCAAATCGGCGAGATGGTGGAGACGCTGGCATCGGGCAAGGCGCTGTCGCGGATCGTGGTGGCGGGCAACAGCGCCATGCATCACCTGTTCGGCGGCCTCGCCATCGCACCGCTGGCGACGCATCCCTTCCTGCCCACACATCCCGAAGCGCTGCAGTACACCGGCACCGAACTCGGATGGGCGACGGATGCGTGTGTGGATGTGCTGCCGTGCATCGGCGGACTGGTCGGTGGCGACGTTCTGGCCGGCGTATTTGCGTCGGGGCTGGTTCACCAGCGCGGACTGGTCGCTCTGGTCGATCTCGGCACCAATGGCGAAATCGTCGTCGCCAAAGACGGACACATGGTGTGCACCTCCACCGCCGCCGGACCGGCGTTCGAAGGCGCCCGCATCGCCGCCGGCATGCGCGCGGCAACCGGCGCCATCGATGCAGTCGAATTGCGCGACGGCGCGATTTCGTGCCGCGTGATCGGCGGCGGGATGGCGCGCGGGTTGTGCGGCTCGGGACTGGTCGATGCGGTGGCGGCGGGGCTCGATCTCGGGCGGATTACAGCGAGCGGATGGCTGGAACGCGATTGGGTGCTCGCCGATGGCGTGGCACTGACGCCGCGAGATGTGCGCGAACTGCAGCTTGCCAAGGGCGCGATCGCGGCGGGGCTGAGCCTTCTCACCGTCAAATTCGGTGCCACACCGGCCGATCTCGACACGCTTTATCTCGCCGGCGCTTTCGGTAATGCCATCAGTCGAACCAGCGCGGTGCGGCTTGGGCTGCTGAAAACGCCGGTGGAGCGCATCGTTCCGTCAGGCAATACGGCGCTCAAAGGGGCCAAGCAGGCGCTGTTCGCCGAACCGGCCGATCTCGCGCGATTGGCACAGACGATCGCTTTCGTACCGCTCAACGAAGAGCCGCACTTCCACGAAACGTTCGCGGACGAAATGGCGTTTTAATGCAGAGAGCGCGCCAGCGGCACGGCTCCGGCGGCGTTCTGGCTGTAGCCGTCGGCGCCGATCTCCTTGGCGTAATTCTCGGTCACCGGCGCACCCCCGACCATGATCTTGACGGCGTCGCGAAGGCCGGCGGTCTTGATCGCGTCGATGGTCGTCTTCATCGCCGGCATGGTGGTGGTGAGCAGCGCCGACAGCGCCACGATCTGGGCGCCCTTTTCCTTCACTGCGCGCACGAACTTGGCCGGGTCAACGTTGACGCCGAGATCGATCACCTCGAAGCCGCCGCCTTCGAGCATCGCCGCGACGAGGTTCTTGCCGATGTCGTGCAAGTCGCCTTTGACCGTGCCGATGACGATCTTGCCCGCCGGTTCGATGCCCCCCGCCGCCAGCAGCGGACGGATCAGCTCGAGGCTCGATTTCATCGCCCGCGCCGCCAACAGAAGCTCGGGCACAAAATATTCGTTGGCTTCGAATTTCTTGCCGACCTCGTCCATCGCCGGCATCATCACGTCCTGCACCAGCGCCAGCGGCACCGCGCCTTCCTTGAGCGCGGATTCGGTGATGGTTTTGGCGGCGACGGCATCCCCGGTCAGGATCGCCTGGTGAAGGGCCTGTAGGTCGGCCATGACACTCTCCATCAGATCAAAGATGCCCGGGTGCGGCAGCCGTCCCTAGGCGAGAAGGCTGGCGGACAGGGAGGGATTCGAACCCCCGGTACGGTTTCCCGTACGCCGCATTTCGAGTGCGGTGCATTCGACCACTCTGCCACCTGTCCGCGGCCTGCGATCCATCCCAATGCCAGGTGGAACGCAGCAAGAACAAACCAGAACCCGGAAGTGCCAGTTTGAGCGCGGGGTTCTACATGCCCTCGGGGATGTTGGACAAGAAGAAACTGCATCACGGCGGTTACGCCGCAAGCCACCAGCCTGGCTCGGACGGCGCCCACCACGCCGCCGCCGCCGCAATCCTGCCCGGCAAGTCCGGCCAGTCGGGCAGGATCAGCGGCAGTCCGATGTCCTCGGCCGCGATGGCGCGGATCTGCGGCCAATCCAGTTGGGGCGTGGCCGACCCGGCGCGGGCGCAGGCACAGCGCCAGATTTCCATTTCCTGGCCCCAGAAATAAACCTCGGCGGCGCCGATGTTGTCCTGCATACGCCGCACGCTGGCGAGTTTGCCGGGCTCGACAAAGCGCTCCCAGATGTCGGCCTGAAGGGTGTCGACCGGGGCGGCGGGACGCCACTCCAAGGCATCGGCGGCAACAATCTCGAGTTTGGCGCGGGCCGGCTCGGGCAACTGGGCGAAGACCCCCGCATCCTCCACCAGCGCCCGGACATCGGGGTCCCGCTCGACCACGGTGACATGTTCCACCTGCGGGCGAAGGGCCGCGTTGGCGGCCAGCCAGCCCATGCCGAGGCCGAGCACCACCGTGTGGCCGCGCGCCGCTTGCAGGCCGATTTCCTGACTTTCGATTTCGGACGGGGTGATCGACATCCAGGACGCCCGGCCGGCGCCCCCCGGTCCGCTGAGGATCGTCGTGCCGTTGAGCCGGTACACCTCGCCCCAATAGCCCCGGCTCGCGGCCATCACGATGGTGCGGATCGACCACTCTCCGCGGACAACCGGTGCATAGATCGGCAGCCACAGATCGGTATGAAAGTCGCCCAGCAGCGCGTGCGGATCATCGGTCATGAGGGCTCCGTATCGGTGAGCCGGCCGCCTTCGAGCCACACCACGCGCTCGCAACCGGCGTGGCTTTCGCGGCGATGGGCGATCATCACGATGGTCGGGCGCGGTTCGAGCGCGGCCAGCCGGTCGAGAATCGCCCGCTCGCCGGCGATGTCGATGGCGTTGGTCGCCTCGTCGAGCACCAGCAGACGCGGCCGCCGCAGAATTGCCCGGGCCAAAGCGATACGCTGGCGCTCGCCCCCCGATACCAGCGTGCCACGTTCGCCGACCATGCTGTCGAGACCGATCCGGCGCACGAAATCGTCGGCACCGGCGATCGCCAGGGCTTGCCACATCTCGTCTTCACCGGCCTGATTGGCCCAACCAAGATTGGCCCGCACGGTGTCGTGGAAGAGAAAGGCATCCTGCGAAACATAGCTGATCGCATCGCGCCAAGCGGCCAGCGTCGTCTCGCCGAGCACCACATCGCCAATGGTAATGCTTCCGGCTTGCGGCGGGTAAAGACCGACCAGAAGATCGGCAAAAGTCGTCTTGCCGGCCCCAGACGGTCCTCCGAGGCCGAGGAATTCGCCCACCGCGATGGTGAGGCTGATATCCTCGACGCCGCGGGCCTCTTCACCATCGTATGTGAACGAAACGTGCTCGAACCGGATGGCACCCTCCGGCACAGGACGTGGCGCCTTGACATCGGCACTGCGGGCGTTCGCGAGCTCGTCATTGAGTTCGCAAACTTTTTCGTAAGCCGGCAGCGACTGGGCCAAAAGTTGGGAACTCTGCTGGACTTGCGCCGCCGGCGCGCTCATCCGCACGATGACGAGCAGGAGCGTAATCAACACCGGCGCGGGGATCTGAAATACGGCAAAGCCGACCAGCACCAACGCCGTCCCGATCACGGATGAGATCGTGGCCATGGCGAGCTGGCTGATCACCTGCTGGCGCGACACCGCCACAAAGCGCCCGGCGAGATCGCAAACAACCGCACGGAATTGCTCGACATAACCCGCCTGCTGGTTCTGGCTGACCGCTATTTTGAGGCCCCCGAGGAACTGACTGGTATCGTCGAGCAGCTTGAGGCCCATGCCGGTCACATGCCCGCCGAGGTGATGGGCCCGCCGTGCCATGGGTACGAGCCCCATCATGCCGACAAGCAGCAGCGCGAACGCCACCAGCGCGAACGGCGCATTCAGCAGAAAGGCCAGGACACACTGCACCACCAGCATGGCCGCAGCAGCCCCACCCTGCAGCAGGGCGCTGGCGCCGCTGGCGATGCGCTGGATGTCGCCGCTCATGACATGGGTGATGCGGGCGTGCCTGAGACGCACGACATGATCCCAGCGGGCCGCCACCAGATTCCGCGTCAGCCGGAGGCGCTGGGCGGCGACAAATCCGATCTGCAATTCCGCCAGTAAGACGCCGCGGACCGCCAGGACAATGCCGCGCACCAACATCAAGAGCCCGAACAACACCGTCAGCAGCGCCAACCGTCCGCCCGGTGCCGTCACGCCAACAACCGCGAACGCCGCCTTGACCATGGATTGCAGTGGCCCCGCTGCGGACTGTGCCGCCGTCACCAAGCCGATCAGCGGCACGACCATGGCAAGGCTGAGACCTTCGACCAGCGCGCCGAGCCCAGCGAACAGCAACGCCAGCACGCCTTTGCGCCCCGAACAGCGCACCAGATCGACCGCAAATCGGCGCGCCGCCGTTGACAGCGCAAGCGGCACCTCAGGCTGGGAATCGGCGCTCATGGCCGCCAGTCTAAAGCGAAACGATGAAATTCGAAGCGCCAGAGCATCGGACGTTCGGCCATTATCCCTTGATCGCCCCTCGGTGTCAGGGCCCGCCACTGCGGGCCATCCAGGTGCCATCTGGCACAACCCCGAAGATCGCGACGGATTTGACCTGGATCGCCCGTATTTGCGGGCGATGACAATGTTGGGGTGGCGATCTCACGTCAAAGTCCGCCGCGCTAAGCCGGCTGCCATTCCATCAGCCAGTAGGGCCCGCGCTCTCCAACCTCTTTGAAGCCGAGGCGGCGATAGAGATTTTGCGCCGGATTGAACATCTCGACATGGATCGAGACGGTTTTGCCGACGACAGCGGCTTCAGCTTGCACCGCCTGGAGCAAGGCGCCACCGACACCGGCGCCGCGCACCTCGGGCACCAGCGAGATGTCGACGATGCGATGATCGTGCGGTCCACGGAAGATGTAGAGCCGGCCGACCGGCGCGCCGCCGCGCTCGAGGATCAAGAACTCGGCATCGTAATAGTGCGACTGATAGTGGGTGTGCTGCAGCCGAAACTGATCGGCGAGGAAGGCCTGCTTGGTTTCCTCCGGCCAACCAGCGACCGTCACCTCCTCATCGCGAACGCTGAGATAGAGGCGCTCGAGGAAGGCATAATCGTCCTCGCGCTGCGGCCGCAGGGCGAAGCCTGCAGCCCGCAACGCGGACGGTATCGCAAACGCGACAACACAATCCGGCATCCATCACGGCCTTGTCGGATAAATCCCGTACATGCAGATACAGAAGTTCATCGGCAGATAAGGATGACGATTTTCATGGGCCAATCCGTGCCCGACCATTCCGAGCGGATTCTTGAAGACCGTCATATGGCTTGCGTCGATCGCCGCATAGGTCGAAATCGGCGCCAATGGGTTCACGGCTTCGCCGTGCGACAACCAATTGTTGGTCGGATCGGCGACAATGTCGGTGTTGGTTCCAGCTTGCGCCGTGACCGTGTGATTGTGCGACGGAACCTGGGAAATGGTCAGAACCACTCCGGAGGTGCCCACGCTCGCCGCCGCGAGATTGCGTGGGGTCAGCCCGGGGCCGCTCCCCATCCCCATCGGCGCCGCGCCGGGCATACCGGTCGGTGCCGCCATGTTGGGAAGGTTGAAGGTTTGGTTCGCCGTCCCGCCATAGATATTCCCAAGGATGGAATAGAGCGCCTGGTTCTGCATCACCTGAATTTGCATGCCGTTGCAGTAGGCCCAATCCATCGGGGCGAAAATATACGGCAGAATCCTGATTTCGCCGGTATAGGCATCCATCTTGTGCGCTCCCTCATTGCCGCTGCGGGAAAAGGCCGTTAGTGCATATGATGTAGTTCACTGCAAAGCTCTGCATCATGTTGGCGTGCAGTTGGCCGGTACCAACCGTTTCCACCGCACTGGTGTTCATCACGCGCGTGACGGGGGGCGTCGGCACTTTTGCCTGTGGCAGGAAATTTGCTGCGCCACTGGGCGGCTGCGCCAGATTCACCGCGACCGAAGGGATGGCAACATCCGCAACAGTGTTGGTGATGGAGACACCATGATTGTGGTTCGGCAAATATTTGGCGTCGCTCAGGGCCACGGTTTCGGTTCCGCCCATCTGGCCGATCGTGCGAGACGTGAGGTGAAGCCCGGCGCCTTGCCCAAGCGGCACGCGCCCGCGCAAATCCGGCAGACCGAATGTGGTGGTTCCATTGCCGCCCCAGGTGATTCCAAGCAACGTATAGAGGGCCTGGTATTGCGAGATATTCAGGAGTGTGCCGTCGCACAAGTGCCAGTCTATCGGTGCAAAGGCGCCGGCAAACATCCTGACTTCACCAAGATAATAGTCAGACATGGTCGTGTCTTCCTCGTTCCGGTTGCCGTCACGAACGCGATGGGAACAGGCCCATCAGTGCGATGCAGTAATTCATCACCGTGAAGGGCTGCATGTTGTCGTGAGGCTGGCTCCCGCCTTCGGCCGATATCGTGCCGCCGGCCAAGCTGCCGGTGGTTGGTGCGCCGCTATAAATAGGCCAGGTCTTACCCGATGCGTCCGGCTTTACCGCCGCCAACACATTGCCTTGGGCGCTGCCGGCCGTTGCCGTGTTCGTCGTCGCGTAGAAAGCATGGACGTGCGTGGGAATGGTATCCGTCGTCAACGTGACTTGTTCCTGGCCGCCGGCGTTACTGACGTTTTGAAAGCCGACCCCATAAACCGGTGTGCGTCCCCTCAGATCCGGCAGGCCGAAATTGGTTTTCGCATCGCCGCCGAACTGTACGCCCAAGAGCGCGTAGAGAGCCTGATTTTGCTGGATCTGCAGCGTGGCGCCATTGCACAAGGCCCAGCCGTTGGGTGGCCAGCCGAACGAGAACATGCGGATTTCACCGATGAAGTTGTCGCCCACGCGCTCCTCCCGCTGAAAAGTGGGTTGCACAGACTCACTTACATTTAATAATAGTTGCATCCGCCGAGGAAGGATTGCAATCGTAGATGTTGCGTTCTAAAATAATTGTGACTACTGATTGTGCGATTTGAACGCAAGTAGTCGTCTTGGATTGACCAAACGCGAGGGGCGAGCCGAGCCATGCAAACGAACGAACAAAAATCGGAAATCAATTCCTCTCCGACGACGAGCAGAAAACGCGAATGGATTTCGCCGCGGGTCAACGACATCAAGCTCGAGACCGCGAGAAATAACCTCCAGACCCTGGCTAACGACGGCTTCATCGCCAGCGGCCAGTAACGACGGCGGTCACGTGGAAACGGCGCGCGCACCAGCTTTTTGCAGCGCGCGCCGGACAAAGCGTCCGGTGTTGATCGCAAGCAGGGCGTGGTGGAATCTGTTCGCCAGCTGTTGGTCTTTTGCGATCGCGGAGGCCTCGGCATCTCGCAAAACAGCGCTTATCCGCGTTGTGTCGAGTAAATTTTTGGTCCGCGGGCATGCCTGCAGGTCGTCGCATTCCTGGAGCAGAGCCGTGCGCGCTTTCAGCGCTGCATCACACCAGTTTGCCGCCTGACGGCCGCGACCTTTCTCGTTGAGGATCTCGGCGGGCAAGACACCGGTCATCGCCCGGCGCAACAGCCGGCGCGACACACCGTTGCGAAAGAACTGATCACTGGGAATGCTGTAGCAGAACGTCGCCACACGCCGGTCGATGGTGGGATCGCGCAGATCGATATCCCACGCCGCCAGGGTGTAGCCAAAACGCGCTTCGACGCCTCCCCGGCTCATCCGCTCAAGGACCGAGCGCCGGTTTGGGGTGCGCGCGTTCTGCTCGTCAGTGCGGACACCGGCCAGCATCGCGGTGCTGATAAAGCTCGCGGGCAGAGTGGCAAACGCCGGGCGACCGGCCAACGCCATCACGCGGTCTGCCAACGGCACTCGCAGCAGCGGCATCAGCGTCAGCCGCAGCAAGTTCCGCGCCGAGCGACCATCTTTGCGGGCCGCCAGCCACTCGCGGATCAGCTCCGCAAAATGGGCCTGCCGAAACAGCGCCGCAAAGCGCTCGGTGCCGTCATAACTGATGGTGAGGTTACCGATATCGGCCGCCAGCATGACGCGGATGCCCGCCTGGCGTGCCCGCGTATGAAGCAGATGATACCAACCGGCATTGTTGGGCACGCCAATCGGACGCGCAAAGCTGTCGGCCATGTGATCCTGGGCTGCAAAGTCCCAGATCCCGGGCCCTTCCACCAAATGATGATCGACATTGGGAAACCTTGCTGCGGTCAATGCCGCAAGCGGCCCCTCATCGGCGATCTGCCAGGACGGTTGCTGAATCGGCTGCCAATCGCGCTGCGGCACCGACGTGAATGCGCACAACCGCTCGCCCCGAGCGGCCAGAAGCGGCGCTGCAGTCGCAACGACGCTCGAGCTGTCCCAGCCGCTCGACAGATGGCCGCCTACGGGATGAATCGTTCGCAGTCGGCACCGCACCGCCTGCGTGAAGATTTCCCGGAAGGCATCGACATAGTCGTCATCGTTGGGCAGGTGCAGATCCGGCGTGTCCTCAAGATGCCAGTATCGCTCGATGCGCGAATGCGATGCCGTAACCGTCATCCGGTGGCCGCAGGGAATGCGATACAGCGCGGAAAAGAACGTGGCATCGGGCGCTGCGCGGCGAAGGATCAACTGGCCGATCACGGCTTCATCGCTGACATCGTCCGGAACTTGCGGATGGGTGAACAACGCCGCTGGATGGGTGGCAAAAATGAAGAAACCGCTCCCCTGATGGTAGACCAGCGGCCGTTCGCCAAACGGATCGCGTGCCAGGAACAAGGAGCGCGTCTCGCAGTCCCAGACCGCGAACGCGAAGCTTCCAAGCAGATGTTTGGGGCTGTCCTCCCCCCATTTCTCGAACGCGGCCATCACGTAGGCGCTGTCGGGCCACTCGCGGGCTTGCTCCGGGTGCAACGCCAGCACCGGTGCCAAGTCCTCGCGATTATCGAGACGGCCATCGAACACCAGCCGAAACCGCCCCGCGCCTCCAGTTCGCGGCTGCTGATCGGCAAAGTCCTCCTGAGCCAAAATGGTTTGGCGCCAGCCCATGACAATATCGCCGCCGTCCCACAAGCCTTGACCATCACGGCCGTGCCGATCCAAGGCGGCGAGCGCCAGACGAACACACCCCGCCGCAGGCCCGCCGCGCCAATCAATCAGTCCCGCAATGGCGCTCATGTATCCTCCGAACCGTCCGTTTCCCGCAGTGCGGATATCGAGCCGTAGCGCGACGACGCGCGTAACGCGGCACCGGGGGCGTAATGCCCGCACCCCCTCGGGCAACATTGTAAACGTTGATATTACAAAGTATATTGGTAGCCACCACTGATTGTGCAATTAAGACGCAAATTGGCTTTCAGTGCACAAGCGAAGGGGGCAAAGCTGATCATGCCAACGCAAGAATTCGAGCCGGTACAGCTCTTACCGGAAACCCCCAGCCCGAAACGCACATGGGTTACCCCGAAAATCGATACCATCGAGCTCGAACGCGCGGAAAACACGGGGCAAATACAGGTTGTGTCGGATTCCTCCACTTGGAGCGGTGCCTGACGGGAATTTTTCGCAGCAGGGAGCGGGTTGGTCGCCGACGCGAACGTTCCCTATAACGGCCGCAGCACGGCCTCGAGCCGTTTGAGCCGTGGCACGATGAACCGGTCCGCCAGAGCGCGTACCGTGGCATCGGCACGCTGTTGCTTGAGCGGTGAATCGTCGTGGAAGGCGCGAAGTTGAGGGCTCTTCGCATCGAACCGCGCCAAATCGATCATCCGCAGGCGGTCGTCTTCACCAACACTGAATCCAAAGAACGGACAGATTTTGCTCCAAGCCGCCCCCGGCAAGGAACGGTAGTCGAGCATGCGGACGTCTGTCATACCTGCCATGCCGTCACAAAAGCTGGCAAGCATGCGCGCCATGAAATCCACGCTCTCGCGCGCCGACGGCGACAGTTCATAATCAGGCTTGAGGTCGGCGGAAAACCACTCCATCCGAAAACGCTGATTCATCGATGGCCGGCTGGCGCACATCGACACCAGAACTTCGACGGGATCGCGCCAAAGGAACAGCGCGGGGACGCCCGGAAACGCAGCTGACACCAATCCGCGCCGAAAAATCGCGGGCGACTCCCACTTCATAACCAAATGCTGCGCGCGCGCACCAAGGCCCGTGGCATAAGCCGCGCCGAGATTGCGAAGCCACCGGATCCGGTCCGCTGCGGTGACGTCAGCGGGCGCGAACAGGGTACTGTACAAATGCGGCTCACGCAGGACATAGACGTCCGGCAACAGCGATAGAAGCGCCGCGACCAATGTCGTGCCGCATCGCCCAAGAGAATAGATCATACCGCGAGGCGAAAAATCGGCGCCATCCGGCGCGGGGTCATCGAGCGAGCGCAACGCCACCAACTGCCGCTGTTTAATCGTGCGCAGCCAGTAGGGCTGATCCAGCTCCGCCAATGATACTTCGGCCAGCCCGACCAGCGGCCGCTCCTTGTACCAAATGATCTCACACGGCACGACGAAGCGCTGATCGGCGCGATCATCTGCCGGAGCACCGCCCATCAGCAACCACCCTCCGCGCCGGGAAAGCTCGCCAGCAGTGTGAACCGGGCGGCAACCCGATGGCCGACGACCGGCACGCCGTCCAGTTCGACCCAGGCATGCGATTCGAATCCGTCTGCGGCTTTGGCAACCCCATAACGCAGCTGCGGTCGCCCCCCTCGCCGCTGCAACATCCAGCAGGCGGCGAACGCCTGCGGCAGGCAGCTCAGCGGCAGCGGCAGATTGCGGGCCGCGGTTTCGACCGCCCAGCGAACCTTGCGGCAATCGGCCGGAACCGCGGCCCTCGTAAGGACGGTGCGGGCGAGACCTCCTGCGAGGCGCTCGAACGATATCAGACGCAACAGCGCCCACGCCCTCAGCAATTGTCCGGCAGCTTCGATCAGCAGTCGTGCGTCGGCGCGTGATAGCGACAGGGCGCTACGCCACTTCGGCATCGTCGACCCTCAGCATCCCCTGCGCGACCAGTTGATCGAGCAATTCAGCGACCTCGCTGCGGCAGCGTTCGGGATCAACGTCGAATTCGGCCATCATGGCATCGCATAAGGCGCCGAGCGTGCACGGCTGGTCGAGCAGGCGCCACAGATGCGCTGCGGTCGCATTGAAGCCGAGATAGGCACCATGGGCCATATCGAGCATGGCCAACTCCTCGCCGAGATTGGCGGCCACGAAGCCAGGTTGCCGGGCATAGATCTGTTGCGAGGACATGGGTTCTCCTAGGCCGAAAAATGGTTGGCGAGATGGCGCGTCCAATCCCGCAGCGCGGCAAGCTCGCAAGGACGTACGAACCGATAGACCTCCGCCGCCCCACAGACCGCCGCCAGGGCGGCAAATGTCCGCTCGCGATCGCCGACGTTGAGCATTCCGAGGCGCATCCGCAGGCACCCGATCACGGCCTGCAGGGACTCGATCCCGCGCAGGCGGTGGATGCCGGCGGGCCAGTCCTCGCGCGCATAGTCCAGCACATAGATGCGTTTCAGCGGCAGCAGCGACGGCGTATCGTGCGTAAAACGATAGACGTGCTTGTCAGGGCCGCGGTGCGATGCGACCGGGGCGTGATCCACCCAATCAAGCGCATCAACCGCATCGTCGCACAGCCGCGACTCGCGCAAGCCGGCGCCGACCAGCGGGCCCTGCGCACCACCGGGCTGGATGAGGCATAAGTCGTCGGCAAAGAGCGGATACCCCAGGCTCACAAGCGACGCGGCGAGCGTTGATTTGCCGAACCCCGATTGGCCGGCCAGCGCCACGCAACCACCGCACGCCTCGACGGCCGAGGCATGCAGCGGAACGAAGCCGCGCCGCAATCCGGCGACTGACGCGCCGATGCCGAAAATCAACATCCAACGCAGCGCGCGTTCGACCTGACGATCCGGCTCCAAGGTGATTTCATGATCGCCGCGGATATAGAGCCGCACGCCGCTGGGATTGGCGAACAAGTACTCCGATGCCGAGGCCTGGACCGCGTCGTCGCGATAGGCCGGATTATCAATTTCATCCGGCACGTCGCCGAACCGGACCCGCACCGCCCCCGCTTCCGCAGCGGTTTCGACCACGCCCGGAACCGGCTCCGGCGTTGCGAACGGCATCCCGAACAGGCGGTAATAGTAGGGAGGACGCACGACCTCCGACGGCCCGGTTGGTTCGGTCAGCTCCATGGTGCGGCGCGTTCCCCTACGACACAACCTGGACTATAGTGCCAAACCACGCCAATTTGGACTCCTCCGCCGGGTATTTTGATATGTCGGCCTTACTAACCGATGCGGTCGAATGGACGGCGGAGAACCGCCTCGTCAAAGCCATCCTGGCCGCCGACTGGTCGCCGCGCGCGGTCCGGAACTGGCCCGAAGTTCCATTTCAAGACATTGAATGGTCAAAGATTCCCGTTATCGCCTGGCAGCACAAGATCCGCCCGATGATGGCGGCGGCGTTGCGCCAAGCCGGCTGGCCGGGCGTGCCGCCCGCCGTCCGCGAAGCGATCGAAGCGGCCGAACGCGACTGCAGCCTGAAGGCCATCGCGCAGCTACGGTTATTGAGTCGGCTGGGCGGTCTCGCCCGGCGAGAGGGGATTCGCGTCCTTGTCCTCAAAGGCGTGACGCTGTCGCTTCAGCTTTACGGCGACCCTTTCCTGCGCGAGGCGTTCGATCTCGACCTCATGGTCCACCCCGACGACGCGGCGCGGATGGACGCCCTCCTTCTCGGCGCCGGGTGCGTTCCGTGCACAACGCCCCCGCCGTTGAGCCCGCGCCAAGCGGCGATCCTGGCGCGCTATCACAAGGACCGTCGTTTCGTGCATTGCAGCAGCGGCACGGTGATCGAATGCCACTGGCGGTGGGATCGCAATCCGCATCTCTTCGCGCCCGACTTCGACACGCTGTGGCAAAACCGGGAAGAGCTGGCCGTGCCGGACGCTACCATGGCGGTGCTTGGCCGGGACGATCTCGCCCTCCAACTCAGCACCCACGGGGCGCGCCATCAGTGGGACCGCTGGAAGTGGATCGCCGACCTGGTCGCGGTGTATCGCGCCGCGAGCACCGCCGATCTCGAACGGCAGCGCCGCCATGCCGCCGCCGCCGGCATCGCCCAGCTGTTCGACAGCGGCCTGCTTTTCGTCCATGCCGTCACCGGACTGGCACTGCCGCCAACGGTATTGGCGCAAGCGGCGCAGAACCGCACGGCGCGCCGGCTGGCGACGTGGGCCCTGCGCCAATCGGTGCAGGAGCGCGCCGCGGCCAAGCTCGCCAACCCTCTGCAGCAGGTCCTTTATGGGCTGTCGCTCCGGCAAAGCATGCCGTACCTCGCCCATGAAATCGGCCACATGATCCATCGCGACGAGGACTGGTACGCGCTGCGCCTGCCCGATGCGCTGATCTGGCTCTACTACGCCTATCGTCCGTTCAGTGTTCTCACCCGCGCCGTCACCGACCACTTTGGCGCCACGAAGCAAGGAAACCGCGATGACCGAACTCCCGACGCTTGAGGATTTCCAGGCCCGGCTTGCCGACCGTTTCGTCGTCGAACTGGCCGATCATTCGCTTTATCCGCTGACCTTGATCGCCGCCAACCCGCTGCCGTTCTCGGGATCGCACCGAGGACGGGCCAATCCGTTCGAACTCAAATTCCGCGGCCCCGGCCCCGGCTATCTGCCGCAATACACTCACGCCCTGATGAACGACACGATGGGAACGGTGCCGGTGTTCCTGGTGCCGATCGGCCAGGAGCAGGACGGCTATCTCTATCAGGCCGTTTTCAATTAGCGACGGTGAGGGCCTTTAAATATGCCGAGAGCGGGCCTGATTTCGCAAGTCCGCTCGTTCGGGGAGTACCCTCCGCGAACGGGGCGCCAGCAGAGCGGCCGGGTTCATTCGGCCGCTGACAGGCACAGTCCGTTCGTCCGGTGAAACCCGCACGCTCGAGACACTTCCGCATTCAGCCGCATCTTCGCCGGTCTCGATTGTATGATACGCACGCGAGCTGCGTATCCTGGGTCCGTTATGTCTCGCGTTGCTCGGCGGGTCGTGAGAGGCGCGACCTTTCTTCACCGCTCCAGTGTCTTCTCGCTCCATCCAGAATTGCACGCACAGGATGTGGGAACATTGGGCGAACA